>NZ_JAXEWM010000146.1:0-61897 GCF_034113885.1 Intestinibacter sp. | reverse complement strand
TTTATTTATAGACAATATAATTACCATGGCGATTATCATAGCTGTACCTAAAAAATCCATAAATCCAAATGCTAGATTTAATAAAAATATAGAGAATACAGCAGATGATACAGGTTCTACTGTCGAAAATAAACTAGTCTTAGTAGGTCCTATCAATTTTGTACTTATAACGTATATGCTAAAGGGAATAATTGTACCAAATATTATTACTATTATTATTACAGCTATAGTGTATATATCAAAGGTTCCACTTATATCGAATATAGGTTTTATAAAGCTGAATGCTACACCTCCGATTAACATTCCCCAACCAGTAACGCATATATTGCTGAACCTGTTTAGCAAGTTACCAGGTTTGACTGTATAATATGCAAGGCAAAACGCGGCTGTTATTGCCCAAAATAAGGCTTTTCCAGAGATAACTAGACTATTTATATCCATATGAGTTACTAAAACAAATACGCCTAACAGAGAAAGTATCAAGGCAAATAATTCTATAAATGAAGGCAGTGATTTATTTTTTAATGATTGGTAAATCAGTATAATAGCAGGTCCTAAATACTGTATAACAGTCGCTGTAGCGGCATTTGAGTATTTTATAGCTACAAAATAACTATATTGGACCCCGAACATACCTAAAATGCCGAATAAAACCAAATCCTTAGTGTGCTTTTTAGATTTAAAAACTTTAAATATTTCGTTTTTTTCCTTTATATAGGCTATAGATAATAGTATCACTCCAGAAGATATAAGCCTAACGCATACTACCCATTCAGGCGTAAGGTTTCTCTGTTGAAATAGAAATTGGGCGCATATACCAGATAATCCCCATAATGTTCCAGCGATTAGTGCGAATAAGGTTCCTTTTATAGTGTTGTTTTTAGATGTAGTTTTTGAAGAACTCGATAGATCTTCAATTGCAGTGTTGTTTTCCATTGTTTTCCTCCCAGTCGTAAATTTGTATTATTTTATGTATTTTGGAGAGGTCATGTAATCCATAGGCCCCTTCAACATAGAAATATTATTTTTATAGTATATTAAATTGTACATATTAGTGGCTTTAATATCGTAGTTTATCAAAGTTTTGAAGTTATCTCTATCAATATGTTTTATTTTTGAAAATTTTGTGATAACCTCAATATCAGAATTATTTTTTATTTGTTTAAGTATTTCGCAGCCTTTATCGTTGAAGGCTAGAACTCTCAAGTAAGGTATACTATTTAAATCCTTAGTTTTCAGGATGTCTTCTTTTTTTATCCCAAGCATGATATTATTCAGCGTTCTAGAAATTTTAGTCATAGTATATCGCTTAGATTTTACTTCATTTTGGAGCTCTTCAAAATTTGTGCATTTAAATAAAGAATTATAAATTTTATTTTCAATACCCTCATTTACTTCGAAATAATCAGTTAAATTGTCTTTATCCCTTATGATAATAGAATATAGTATTTGGTAAAAGTCGTCTCCAAAAACGGGATTAAATCCATTTTCTAGAATATTGTTTATCATGTCATAAGTTGGCTTTGGAATAGTATAATTTATAGCATTTAAATCTCTATTATTTTTTAAAGCATTTCTAATTGCAGATGCAGAGCATATCGAATTATCTATATTTAAACTATTGTAGCCAGCGTTAATTCTATTTATTGTATACGGTTTAATTGAGCTATTTAGCTTTAATATGCTCTTTATGTACTCGATTCCAAGTATATTATTTGGAGAATTTAATATCTCTGTCAAATTTTCTTCTGAAGTATTGTACAGTTTATTTTCGTTTATATAATCAAATAAGGCAGATGATCTAGCTTTTGGAAAAGGGAAACCTTCATTTAAGTAGTTTTTAAGGGCGTCTTTAAATTTTAATGGTTCTTCTATTAAGATTTTTGATATTAAGTACAGTATTTCCACATCGCCTATTTCACTTCCAAAACATACAGAATTTACACAGTTTAGGGAATTAAGTAAAGTTATCCCTCCATGTGCAAAAATTTCTGCACTCTGGCATGCGTATAGCGTAGGCAATTCTACAACTAGGTCGACTCCATTTTTTACAGCCATTTCAGCTCGAGTAAATTTATCTAAAAGAGCAGGTGTACCTCTCTGCATAAAATTTCCGCTCATCACAGCTATTGTATGAGTTGCACCGGTGATTTTTTTTGATTCATTTAAATGGTATAAATGACCATTGTGAAATGGATTGTATTCCACTATTAAACCAAGTAAATTCATAAAATTTTCTCCTTTTTTATATAATATGATTATTATTTTAATTAATTGGAATAATAATTCAAGGGCTATTAAATAGATATTGAAAAATTCTTTAAAATATATAAATAAAATATCGATAAATTGTATTTTTTTTAACCAATAATGCAATAAATATATTATAATTATATATGAGACGATAAGTAAATGAATATGTTTTTTTATTCAAAATAGTATGTACTTTTTTTGAAAAAAATGATATATTAATTTAGGAATTTTAATTGTCTGAATTTATTAGAAAATAAAAAGTCTATATTAATTTAATAATCTCTATTAATTAAGGCTTTTTTATGTAGTATAATAAAATAGAAGTCATTAAGGCTTAATACATATTATTCATTAAATATTAAGGAGGTTTACTAATGAAAATATTAGTTTTAAACTGTGGTAGTTCTTCATTAAAATATCAATTAATCGATATGGAAAATGAAGCAGTATTATGTAAAGGATTAGTTGAAAGAATAGGTATAGAAGGTTCTATACTTACTCAAAAAAAAGACGGTGTAGAAGGTAAATACGTTAAAGAACAACCTATGAAAGATCATCAAGATGCTATAAAATTAGTTCTTGAAGGTGTTTTAGATCCAACTTACGGTGGAGTTAAAGAAATGGATGAAATAAACGCTGTAGGACACAGAGTTGTACACGGTGGAGAAAAATTCGCATCTTCAGTTGTAATAACTGATGAAGTTATAGAAGCTATAAAATCTTGCAACGATTTAGCTCCTCTTCACAACCCAGCAAACTTAATGGGTATAGATGCTATAAAAGCAGTACTTCCAGGGGTTCCAAATGTTGCTGTATTTGATACTGCATTCCATCAAACAATGCCAGCTTCTTCATACTTATATGGTCTTCCATACAGACTATATGAACAATACGGTGTAAGAAGATACGGATTCCACGGAACTTCTCACAAATATGTATCTCAAAGAGCTGCTGCTATGCTAGGAAAAGACATAGCTGACTTAAAAATAATAACTTGCCACTTAGGAAACGGAGCTTCTATAGCTGCTGTAGATGGTGGAAAAGTTGTAGATACTACAATGGGACTTACTCCACTTGAAGGTTTAATAATGGGAACTAGATGTGGTGACATAGATCCAGCTATATTACCTTTCATAATGAAAAAAGAAGGCTTAGATGCTGATGGTATAGATAAATTAATGAATAAAGAATCTGGTGTATACGGAATGACTGGTATATCTTCTGACTTCAGAGATATCGGTGAAGCTGCAGAAAAAGGTGATGCTAAAGCTGTAAACGCATTAGCTGCTTACCACAAAAAAGTTAAAAAATATATAGGTGCTTATGCTGCTGAAATGAACGGTGTAGATGCTATAGTATTTACTGCTGGTTTAGGTGAAAATGGTATAGACAACAGATTAGAAATCGCTTCTGGCTTAGAAGTATTAGGTGTTAAAATGGACGCTGAAGCTAACAAAGTAAGAGGAGAAGAAAGAGTTATATCTGCTGCTGATTCTAAAGTTAAAGTATTATTAATACCAACTAACGAAGAATTAATGATAGCTAGAGATACATTAGAATTAGTTAAATAATTATAGTTATATAATTTGTTAAATTTGATTATAATATAAATATTTAAGGTAGGCTTAGACCTACCTTAAATTGTGTATATGAGATATAGATATCTTTTATACCTAAACAAAATAGTATTATAAGTATCAAGTAAAAATACTTGACAAACATTAATCCTATTTGTATAATAAATTTGGTAATAATGTTGAGGTGAAAAATATGATAATTAGTCTTAATGAGTTAAATAAAAGAGAAACTGGTAAAATAGACTTGAATTTTTCGCAAAAAATTGATACTATTAGTTATTGTGATAACAAATACAAATTAGCTTCACCCGTGAATCTAGTTGGTAAAATTTCTAAAAATGCAAAGGATGAAATTCATCTAGTTGCAGATGTGGATTTTACAATAATAGATAGTTGTTCTAGATGTCTAGAACCGGTGGAAGTGCCAATAAGTTATACAATTGATGGTTTCTTAGTTAGTGAAGGCTTTGACGAAGATGACTTTGAAGATTACGATGCTTTTATTGTAGAAACTGATGAAGTAGATTTAATTAAAGTAATAGAGCAGACTTTAGACTTTAACTTACCTCATAAGGTTCTTTGTAAAGAGGACTGTAAGGGTCTTTGTCCAGGATGCGGAGCTAATTTAAACAAAGAAACTTGCTCATGTAGCGAAACTGCAAGTGACGAGGATGATATAGATCCACGTTTTGCTAAATTAAAAGATTTGTTCAAAAATGATTAAGGAGGTGGCTTAAATGGCAGTACCTAAACGTAAAACAGCTAAATCAAAAACTAAAATGAGAAGAGCGGCTAATTCAAAAATGACAGTTAAAGGATTCGTAGAATGCCCACAATGTCATGAACCAAAATTACCACATAGAGTTTGTCCTTCTTGCGGACACTACAATGGTAAAGAAATCGTAGCTGAATAGTGATATAAAAAAACATGTAGTTTAGACTACATGTTTTTTTTTACTTAAATATAAGTTATAATATAATAGATAGTTTTAAATTTTGAATGAATAAAAGGGGAGTTAACTCATACTCCTCTAAATTTATTTGAGGATAGTTATATAAAATAAAAAATGGAAATACTATAAATTAATAATTTATAAAGAGGAGGAAATAAATGAAAATAGTAATAGATGCAATGGGTGGAGATAATGCTCCTAAATCTACAATAGAAGGCGCTGTTTTAGCTATAAATGAATACGGTGTAGATGTCATTTTGACAGGGGATAAGGACATAATAGAAAAGGAATTGGAGTCAAAAACTTACGATAAAAGTAAACTAGAAATAGTACATACGACTGAAGTTATCGAAAACGAAGATAAACCAGTACAAGCAGTCAGACGTAAAAAGGATTCTTCAATGGTTGTAGGATTGAAATTAGTAAAAGATAAAAAAGCTGATGCAATAGTTTCTGCTGGGAATACAGGAGCTCTTTTAGCGGGAGGATTATTCGTAGTTGGAAGAATAAAGGGAATCGATAGACCTTGCCTATGTCCAGGACTTCCAAATGTAAAAGGAGGAATAACACTTCTTGCAGACGGTGGTGCTAATGCCGACTGTAAACCTAAAAACTTAGTACAATTTGCCTTCATGAGTGATATATACTTAAGAAAGGTCTTAAATATCGAAAATCCTAGAATAGGTCTTGCTAATATAGGTGTAGAAGAAGGAAAGGGAAATGACCTCATGAAAAATTCTTTCTACGAGCTTAAAGAACTAGATTTAAACTTTGTAGGAAATGTAGAAGCTAGAGATGTCATAAATTCAGTATGCGACGCTATAGTATGTGATGGATTTACAGGAAATATACTTCTAAAGACATGTGAAGGTGTTGCTATGGGACTTATGGGACTTATGAAGGAAAGATTTATGTCTTCTTTCAAAGGTAAAATGGGAGCTTTAATGCTAAAAGATGATTTCAAAGCTATAAAATCTATGATGGACTATACTGAATACGGTGGAGCACCGCTTCTAGGAGTAAAAGGTGGAGTTATAAAGGCTCATGGAAGCTCTGATGGATTTGCTATTAAAAATGCAGTCAACCAAGCTATAAAATTTGCAGGTGGAAATGTAGTTGAAGATATAGAAAAGGTATTAAAGGAATTAGAAGAAAAAGAAAGCACTAAAAAAGATGCAGAAGAACAAGCTGATACAGATAAATAGATAGAGCTTCAAAGAAATTAAAAAATGACTAAAAATACTAGAGTAAATATTATATCTGGCTTCTTAGGCTCTGGAAAGACTACATTTATAAAAAAATACTTAGATCAAGCTAAAAACCTAGGCAAGGTTGTAATCCTAGAAAATGAATTCGGCGAGGTCTCTATAGATTCAGACACTTTAAATAGCGAAGAGATAAATATATATGAAATTAACGCTGGATGTATATGCTGTAGCCTTTTAATTGATTTTAAAGCTGGTTTAGAGTATATATTGAAAAAATTCAATCCCGATACTTTATTTATAGAGCCATCAGGTGTAGCAAAGGTCAGTGATATAGCAAAGATACTAGAAGACTTTGAAGGTATTGAATTAGACAAGATAATAACTATAGTAAATGCATTTACCTTCGATATGTATATAAAAGCATTTGGAGAACACTATAAAGATCAAATAGTAAATGCCGATATAATTTATTTGACTAGAGTTGAAAGACTCGAGAAAATAAGAAAAAATGGTCTAGATAAATTGATAAATGATTTAAAATTATTAAATTCAAAAGCTTTGATAGTAGATAAAAGCTTAGATCAATTAAACATAAATGATATTATTTATGAAAATCCAAAACATGATAATAATAGCCAGACAGTAGGCGAAAATAATTTAGATTTATCTAGCTATACATTTAATGTAGATAGAATTTATTTAAAAGAGCATTTAAATAGTTTACTAGACGAATTTATAAATTTTTCAAAATACGGATTAATAATAAGGTCAAAGGGCATAGTAAATGATACTGAAGGTAAATATCTAAAGTTCGATTATGTAGATGGAGAAATGCAAATACAAAAGCTTACAGATGCATCAAAAACAGGTATAGTCGTAATAGGACAAAATTTAAATCAAAAAAGAATACACGATTTATTCGAAAATCTCTCTTAATTACAGGAGAGATTTTTTTATGCAAATTTATAGGAATATAAGAGTAATAATTTTTTGATTAAATAAATATATATTTATAAACAAGTAAGGAGGATGCAATCATGAAGCTTTCTGATGAAATTATAAATTCACTTTCGATTAATCTTAGAAAAAAGATAAACAATATAAAAGACAGCTCTGTAAATATTGAAGAGATAAGACTTAGAATAAACAAACCGATGATAATAAATGGAGATAGTAAGGATTATTTCTACGATAATATAAATAATTGTCTTGATTTAAATATTAAGAACCCGTATATAGTCACAAAGGAGGATATAGAAGAGACGTTTCAGCTAATATGTAGGTATTCTGTACATTCGTTTATGGATGACATAAAAAAAGGATTTATAACACTTAGAGGAGGTCATAGAATCGGCATCGTGGGCAAGGTGATAATAGAAAATGGACAAGTAAAAAATATTAAGCATATTTCTTCACTCAATATAAGGGTATCTAGAGAAATTAAGGGATGCTCGAAAAAAGTACTGCCACATGTAATAAAAAATAAAAATCAGATAAACAACACAATAATTATTTCGCCACCACAATGCGGAAAGACGACTCTCTTAAGAGACATAGTCAGAAATATCAGCACAGGGAATAAGAGCTATGGGTTTAATGGTGTAAAAGTAGCTTTGATAGACGAGAGAAATGAAATAGGGGGATCGTATCTAGGTGCGCCTCAGCTAGATGTAGGTATTAGAACAGATATTTTAGAAACTTGTCCAAAGGATTTAGGAATAATGATGGTTTTGAGGTCGATGTCACCTGATGTAATAGTTACAGATGAAATAGGCGATGAAAAGGAAATAAAGGCGTTGTACACAGCTTTAAATGGTGGTGTAAGCTTAATAACCACAGTACATGGAGATTCAATTGAGGATGTAAGAAACAGAAGAGAGTTAAAAAAACTACTAGACGGAGATCTATTTAAAAAGGTCGTCATACTATCCTCTAAAAGAGGTCCAGGTACAGTAGAAAAAATTTACGATTTACAAGAAAAGAGATGGTATTTTGCAGATTAAAATATTTTTAGTAGGAATGTTAATAGGCTGTAGCTATCTACTTGGAGAGGAAATTTCTAAAAGGTATATCAAAAGAAATAGACAGCTAAACGATTTAATTAGGATCTTGGAGATAATCAGAATGGATTTATCGTTTGGAATGTACACCTTAGAGGAAATTTTTAGAAATATATCCTTGAAGGATGAATACGACTTTAAAGAATTTTTTTCATCATTTGCAGATTCGCTTTTAAAAGAGGATGGAAAGAGGATAGAAGATATTTTAGAGGAGAATATAGATATTTTATACAGGAATACATATTTAAGGAAAAATGAAATTGAGGAATTAAGAAAGCTTATTTTATCCCTTGGAAAAAGTGAATTAGAGTCTCAAGAAAGACTGATAGATTTGACAGTTGAAAATCTAAAAAAATTAACAGTAGAGAGCAAGGATGATATAAAAAATAAGGGAAATCTCTATAAGAAATTGATAGTATTCAGTGGGATATGTATAGGGATAATTTTGATTTAGGAGATGATTATATGGATATAGCTTTGATATTTAAGGTGGCAGGTGTTGGCATTTTGATATCGGTTTTAAATATGATTTTGGGCAAGGTAGACAGGAGCGACTGGGCGACGCTTACTACATTGGCAGGTGTGATAATAGTTTTAGGCCTTGTAATAGGAGAGATAAGTGAATTATTCAATACAGTTAGAACAATGTTTAGATTGTATTGATGGATAAATAAAATGGAGGTGGTATTTTGGAGATAATGCAAATAATTGGAATTGCCATAATATCGACTGTACTCTGTTTAGTTTTAAAAAAGGATAGACCAGAATTTGCAAATTTTATAGCTATAACTGCAGGAGTTGTAATACTTTTATCGGTTGTTTTGAAGTTGAATTTTATAGTAGAGGAGATAAATAGTTTGGCAGAGAGGGCGAATATTCCCTCTATGTATATATCTCTAATTATAAAATTAATAGGAATAGCTTATATAATGGAGTTTGCAGTGTCTCTTTGCAAGGATTGCGGTGAAAATAATATAGCCTCTAAGTTGGAGTTTGGTGGAAAGATAATAATTATGAGTATGTCTTTTCCAATACTTTTATCAATAATAGATGTAATAATTGGAATTATACCTTAGGAGAAAAATTATGAAAAATAAATTAAAAACAATTTTATTAGCTTTATTTTTTGTAATCTGCATAACTGGCATATGCTTTGCAAATCAAAATCAGGAGGATTTGAACTCAGAAGAGTACGAGGTATCCGAAGAAACGGCAGAAAATTATATAGACAGTCAATTAAATAAAATAAATATAAATCAGCTTGAACAGTATATAAAAGGAAATGATATTTTTAAGGATTTAGATTTAAAGGTATTTGTAAAGGATCTAATAAACGGAGATGCGAAAATTTCCGATTTAATAAACATAGAAAATCTAAAAAGCTCAATTCTAGCACAATTAAGTACAAGTCTAAAGGTAATTATAATGATAATAGTTCTAGCGTTATTATCCTCGATTTTAAAAAGCCTTGAAAATTCTTTTTCATCAGGGAGTGTCACGAAGGTAGTAAATTACATAATATTTATAACTATGGTAACTCTGGTTTTAATAAATTTTAAGGAGGTTTTAGAAATTTCATATAAGACAGTCGACAGTGTAATAGGAATTGTAAATGTATTAGCACCTATATTGTTGTCGCTTATAGCTATAGGAGGTCTAGTTGTGACATCTAGCACGATGTCTCCAGTATTTATAGGTGGAATATCTATAATAAACGTAATTTTTAAAAAGATAATTTTTACATTGATAACTCTAGGGTTTTGCGTTTTAGTAGTAGACAATTTATCCGAAAATATAAAATTAAAAAAATTTGCAGATTTACTCAAAAAGGCAAATGTAGTTATTGTTGGGCTGTTATTTACTATATATTTGGGACTTATATCGATACAGGGATTATATGTAACATCCTTTGATAAATTTACAGTTAAAAGCGCCAAGTTTGCCGTTGGAAGCTTTATACCTGTTATAGGAAATTTTATCTCGGATTCAGTCGATATACTGCTATCTTCATCTATTTTGATAAAAAATGTATTCGGGGTTGTAGGACTTGTACTGTTAATAGGTGTTTGCTTAATTCCTATGGTAAAAATATTTACGATAATTTTAGTATATAAAATAGGCGCTGCATTAGTAGAGCCGATAGGAGAGGAGAATATATCGTCGTTTATGGATGAAGCTTCTAAGCTTATGACAGTGCTCTTAGTATCTGTTTTAGCGATACTTGTAATGTTTTTCGTGACAGTCGGAGTTTTGACTTCGATTAGCATTGTTTCATAGATATTTAAATTTTTGCATTGGGAGGTGGAAGCTATTAAGAGCTGGATAATTTGCGTTTTGATAGGGGCTTTTATCGTGAACATAGTAGATATGATACTTCCGAAGAGTAAATTAAAGCCATATATAAATTTAGTATCCAATTTTATATTTGTATTTATTGTAATATCTCCAATAGCAGCTTTTTTTTCAGAAGAAAACTCGCTAGAGGATAAAATTTTAAAATCTATGACAGATTACAATCAAAAATATATCGAAAGCAATGCAGAAATTTTACAGGGAAGCCAAAGCCTAGATTTAAACAAAGAGTACGAGAACAATTTAAAGAGCGTAATCCAGTTGAAGCTAGATGAATACGGATATGAGCTTGAAGATATAGATTTGAATGGAACAGATATAGAGAGCTTGAAGCTAAAAGAAAAAACAGATCAAGATAAAGGTTCAAATCAAAATGATGGAAAGGAAGTTTTTGAGAATAAAACAGAAAGGGATTTAGATAAGGGAAGGTTAAAAGACGATTTGATAAAAATCTTAGAAGTATCGATTGATAAAATTGAAATTGATTGATAGGAGAGAAACTGATGTTTAAAAAACTAGATTTAAATGAAAAAGAAAAGAAAAAATTGATAACTTTGTTATCACTAGGTTTAGTGTGTTTGATTAGCTTAGTTTTGATTAATTTTCTTCAAAATAGAAATAATACAAACCAACAAAGTGTAAATACCGAGGTTCAAGATAATGAGCAATTGGAAACAAAAGAGACTGAAAGTGAAAGAGAGGATTTAGAATCAAGGCTTACCGATATTTTAAAAGAAATAAATGGCTCTGGAGATGTATCTGTAATGATAACCTACGACAACAGCGAGGAGATAGAGCCTGCCTACAATTCAAACTCTACAAAGGAAACTACATCAGAAACTGATTCTTCAGGCGGTGAGAGAACAGTTGAGACATCGAGTGAAAATAAGACTATGGTGACATCTGATTCCTCAAAGCCTATAGTAATAAAAACAAAGGAGGCTAAAATAAAAGGAGTGATAGTAGTAGCAAGTGGCGCAAGTAATCCACAGGTCAAGGAGACATTGTACGAAGCTGTCCAAACAGCACTTCAAATATCAGGACATCAGGTTCAAGTATATGCTAAATAGATAAATTAATATATAAAATGGAGGGATTTCATGAAATTTAATTATAAAAACAGGGGATTTGTAGTAGTTTCGCTGAGTATGATGCTAGTTGCAGTTGGGGTAGTCAATTATCAGCTCAGCAAAGATTCTGCTTTAAGCGTTTCAGATGAATTTAAAGCATATGAACAGGCTCAGATAGATAAGAATTCATCTGAAGATGATACAGTTGTAGATAGCATCGAGGGGAAGATCACAGTTGGAGATAAAGACGATAAAGATACAGCTGAGGCCAGCAATGAAAACAGCGAAGTGGAAAATATAGCTAAAGAAACTAGCAAGGAGATAGAAAATACTTTGAGCTCAAAGGAAAATATAGATAGCTCCACATATATAGTAGACATGAAGATGACTAGAGAAAAACAAAGAAATGAACTTACAGAGAGATTAAACGAAATAATAAATAATCCATCTACAACAGATGAGGCAAAAGTAGAAGCGTCAAATATGAAGGTACAAATGGTAAAAAATTCAGATAAAGAATTGCAGCTTGAAAATTTACTCTTAGCTAAAGGTTATAAAGATGCAATTGTCTACATAAATGAAGGAAAAGTAAACGTAGTAGTAAATATGGAGGAAATAACACAAAATGATGCAAATAAAATATTTGAATTAATAGGATCACAAGAAAATATAGATAGAGAAAATATTAAGCTTACAAATAATAGATAAATATTAAATTTTAGAATAAATCGGCACAATTAGGTTTATAATAAAATTAAGTCTTATTTCTTGCAAATTATATAAGTATTTGATATTATATAATAAATAATAGCCTAAAAATAGGGGGTAGTGTGTCATGGAAAATAACAATTTAGGACAAGTTAAAATATCAAATGAAGTCATAGTAACAATTGCTGGATTGGCAGCTTTAGAGGTTGAAAATGTAGAAACAATAACTACAATAACTGATAAACTACTTAAAAATAACGGTGTAAAAATTCAAATAGAAGACGAACAAATAGTTCTAGACATATATGTTAACATAGAATTTGGAGAATCTATACCAGATACAGCTTTCAAAATACAAGAAAATGTTAAAAATACAGTAGAAACAATGACTGGTTTAGAAGTATCAACTGTAAACGTACATGTTCAAGGAGTTACTTTCTATAAAGAAAAAGCAGAAAAAGAAGAAGCAAAAGCTCAAAAGAAAGAAGAAGCTAGATTAGCTAAGGCTGCTAAAAAGGAAGAAGCTAGATTAGCTAAAGAAGCTAAAAAAGCTGCTAAAGAAGCAGAACAAAACGGTGAAAGTGAAGACGAAGAAATAACAATAGCAGAGTAAGAAATAAAATTAAAACCCTCTGAAAATCAGGGGGTTTTTTTAATGCATTATAGTGTATAATAAGACTGAAGGAGGATGAACATGAAAAATAGAAGAGAAAAAAGAGAAACGAGCAGAGAATATTTAATGAAATTAATGTACCAAACTTATATATCAAATGGAGATATAACTGATTTAAATAACGAAATCGATATATTCCTAGAAAATAACGAGGAATACATAGTCAATAGATATGAAGAATTAGTTTTAAATTATTCAGATAAAGAAATAGAATTTGAAGGAATTTCAGTAAATGATTGTGTGGATAGAGTTTATCTAGATACAATGTGTGAAGTATTGAGAGATAAAATCGACGATATAAATGAATTAATAGAAAACAACGCTAAAAACTGGTCTATAAATAGATTTTCAAAAATAGATTTATCAATACTACAAATAGCAATAGCAGAAATGTTATCTGATTTAAATATACCAGATAAGGTTTCTATAAATGAAGCTATAGACCTTGCAAAGATGTATTGTGAAGAAAAAACACCTAAATTTATAAACGGAATTTTAGGAAGTGTTGTAAATGAAATCAAAAAAAGATAATATTGTAATAGGAATAGATACTAGCTGCTATACAACCTCTATAGCAGCTATATCTTTAAATAAAGAGATAATTTTAAATGAAAAAGTCATGCTTAAGGTTGACAAAAATGCAAAAGGACTTAGACAAAGTGAAATGGTTTTTCAGCATATATCAAATATAGGAAAAATAAGCGAATCTATAAATGATAAATTAAATGATTATAATGTAGTTGGTATATGTGCTTCTAAAGCTCCAAGACCTGTAGAGGGATCTTATATGCCTGTTTTTACTGTCGGATTAAATACAGCTAGATTATTGAGAGCTACACATAATTGCCCTATTTTTGAGACAACACATCAAGAAAATCATATTGAGGCGAGCTTATTAGGCAAGAGTTTATCAAATGAAAACAAATTTATTGCAGTTCATATGTCGGGTGGAACTCTAGAAGTAGTATTAGCGAGTAAAAATCAATTCGGATATGATTTAGAAATCATAGGCGGTACAAAGGACGTGAGCTTTGGGCAGCTCATAGACAGATTAGGAGTTAAGTTATCGTATGATTTTCCTTGTGGCAAATACATAGATAAAAACGCCCTTGATTTTACAGGGAAAATAAAAGAAGGCTTAAAAACAAGTGTAAAAGAAGGATATATGAATTTGTCTGGAATAGAAAATCAATTAAATAGAATAATAGATAATGAGGAGTCTGTAGATAAAAATTATCTATCGAGGTTACTTATGGATACTATTGTCAGATGTATGATTAAATCTCTGGCTTATCTATGTGAAAAATACGATACTTACGAGGTTGTATTTGCAGGAGGTGTATCCGCAAGTAAATATATTTCTAAAAGCTTAACTCAAAAATTGAGAAAATACAAAATAAAAGCTTATTTTACAGAGGGAGATTTGGCTACAGACAATGCAGTGGGGTGTGCCTTGATAGGAGTTAAAAATCTAAACTTAGGAGAGTAGATATGAAGATAAGAGCTTTAGATGTAAGTGAAGCAAATTCATACATAAAGCGAATTTTGATAAATGATCCAATACTCTACAATTTGAGAATTAAAGGAGAGATTTCTAATTTTAAATTACACAGCAGTGGAAATGTTTATTTATCATTAAAGGATCAAAATTCAAAAATAAACTGTGTCGTATTTAAAAGTGATTACAATAGAAGCTTGAATTTAGAGAATGGAACAAAGGTAATAGCGAGTGGATATATTTCTGTATATGAAAGAGATGGCTCGTATCAGTTTTATATAAAAAATATAGAAGTATCGGGAATAGGAAACCTATATATCGAATTCAACAAACTAAAGGAAAAATTACAAAAAGAAGGCTTATTTGATTACAAATACAAAAAGCCAATACCTAAGATACCTACATCAATTGGAGTAGTAACATCGCCAACTGGTGCTGTCATCCGAGATATAATAAATGTAACTAAAAGAAGATATCCAAAGGTGCATATAAAATTATATCCTGTCAAAGTGCAAGGACAGGATTCAAAGGAACAAATATGTCAAGGAATAAATTTCTTTAACAAAAAACATCCAGTCGACACTATAATTGTAGGACGAGGTGGGGGTTCTATAGAGGATTTGTGGTCTTTTAATGAAGAGGAAGTAGCTAGATGTGTTTTCGAATCAAAAATACCTATTATATCTGCTGTAGGCCATGAGACAGATTTTACAATATGTGATTTTGTAGCGGATATGAGAGCTCCTACACCATCTGCTGCAGCTGAAATAGCTACACCAGATATCGAGGAGTTGTATTTTAAGCTCGATAACATAAGAGGCAGAATGAATAAATCATTAAACAATGTAGTTGAATACGATGAGCAAAAATTAAAATATACATTTACGAGAATTAAAACTATATTAAATGATTATATTATTAACAACAAAATATATGAGCTGGATAAAATAACTGAGAGAATAAACTTAAATATGGAAAATAAAATAAACAAAGAGGAGATGAATTTAAAAAATTTAGGTTCATTACTTCATAATTTAAGTCCACTTAAAACATTAGACAGAGGATATAGTATAATAAATAAAGAAGATATAGTGGTAAATAGTATATCAAATGTATCAAAGGGCGACCAAATAGAAGTGATTTTATCTGATGGGAGCTTAGATTGTACTGTCGATAAAATAAATAAAAAAGAGGTATAAAAATGGAACTTACATACGAGCAAGCTTATTCAAAATTAGAAGAAATTTTAAATAAACTTGAAACAAATACGACATCATTAGATGAATCGTTAAAGCTTTATGAAGAAGGAATAAAATTATATGCAAGATGTAATAAATTACTTGAAGGAGCAAAGCTTAAAATAAGTAAATTTAACGAAGCTCAAGAACTAGAAGATTTCGACTTGGAGGAGGAATAACTATGGCATTTAAAGAAGAATTAAAAACAAAATCAGCATATGTTGAAGAATTATTAAATAAATATATGCCAAAGGAGGAGGGCTACCAAGAAACTATTTTTAAGGCTATGAATTATAGCTTAAGTGCCGGTGGAAAGAGACTTAGACCTATACTTACACTAGAAGCTACAAAAATTGTGGGGGGAGATGAAGAAAACGCAATACCATTTTCAGTTGCTATAGAGATGATACATACGTATTCTCTAATACACGACGATCTACCTGCTTTAGATAACGATGATTTAAGAAGGGGAAAGCCTACTAATCATAAAGTATTTGGAGATGCTATGGCTACTTTAGCAGGAGACGCGCTTTTAAATTACGCATTTGAAATAATGCTAAAGGAATCTATAGATACAGAAAATCCAAACTTAAAATTAAAGGCGATTTATGAAATTGCAAGAGGTGCAGGTATTTACGGAATGATAGGTGGACAGGTTGTAGATGTTGAGAGTGAAAATAAATCTATCGAAAAGGAAAAACTAGATTTTATACATATGAACAAGACTGCAGCTATGATTGTCGGTTGTATGAGAGCAGGTGCTACTGTAGGTGGTGCTACAGAAGAGGAGCTAGAAAATATAACTAAATACGCCAAAAATATAGGATTAGCTTTTCAAATAGTAGATGATATCTTAGATATAGTTGGAGATGAAAAGGTATTGGGCAAACCTATAGGTAGCGATATAGAAAATCATAAGTCTACATATCCCGCTTTAATAGGCCTTGATGAATCTAGAAAAGTTGCTAAAAATTTAATAGAAGAAGCTAAAGAAAGTATATCAAAGCTATCAGGAGATTCTGAATTTTTGAAGGATTTAGCTGATTATATAATTTCTAGAGATCATTAATTTATAGGATATTTAGGAGGAACAATAGTGGATATTTTTCAAAATAGAATTTTACTGATTAGTATATTCTCTTGTTTTTTAGCACAGTTTATAAAAATATTTACTGGCAAAGAAAGTAAAATAGATTTTAGAAGAATTTCAATTTCAGGTGGGATGCCTAGCTCTCACAGTTCATTTGTTACAGCTCTTGCAGTGCTTGTAGGATTTGATAAGGGATTTGCATCTACGGAATTTGCAATGACTGCTGTTTTTGCCATAATTGTAATGTACGATGCATCTGGAGTTAGAAGGGCTGTAGGCAAGCAAGCTGAAATTTTAAACCAAATAGTAGATGATTTTTTTCATGGAAAATTTGATCAACATGAGAGGTTGAAGGAATTAGTTGGACATACTCCAAAAGAGGTGCTAGTTGGAGCAGCATTGGGAATATTAATTGGAATAATTGGTTCCAATATATAAATTTTGAATAATTTCTTAAATTGAAAAAGTTACGAGAATATGATATAATTCAAGTGTTTAAAATAGAGAAAGAATATACTTTATTTAAGAGAGTATATTCTTTTTTTAGTGATAAATCTGATTAAAATGTTAAAAAAATGAAAGAATAAAAATATAATAAATAATTGAAAGGTAGTTTTATGAAAAAAAGAATAGATGTTTTATTAGTAGAACAAGGATTTTTTGAAAGTAGAGAAAAGGCAAAAAGATCTATAATGGCAGGTCTTGTATTTGTAAACAACCAAAAATGTGATAAAGCTGGTACAGAAGTAAAAATAGATGCTAAAATAGAAGTAAAGGGTAATCCTATACCTTATGTAAGCAGAGGCGGATTGAAATTAGAAAAAGCTATGAAAAACTTCGATTTAAGCTTAAAAGATAAGGTATGCATGGATATCGGTGCATCTACAGGAGGATTTACAGACTGTATGCTACAAAATGGAGCAAAAAAAGTATTTTCAATAGATGTTGGTTACGGACAGTTAGCTTGGAAATTGAGACAAGACGAGAGGGTTGTCTGCATGGAGAGAACTAATATAAGATATGTAACAATAGAAGATACTAAAGAATTTGCCGATTTTGCATCTATAGATGTATCATTTATATCTCTAAGATTAGTTTTACCAGTTGCCCATAATTTAATTATACCTGGTGGAGAGATTGTAGCACTTATAAAGCCACAATTTGAAGCAGGCAAAGAAAAGGTTGGTAAAAAAGGAGTCGTTAGAGAAAAATCAACTCATATTGAAGTAATAGAAATGGTTTCAAAATTTGCTGTAGAAAATGGATTTTCAATTTTAAATTTAGATTATTCACCTATTAAGGGACCAGAAGGAAATATAGAATATCTTATTCACTTAAAAAATAGCAATGAGGGTTATACATTTAATGAAGAAGACTATAAAAAGCAAATAATTAAGGTTGTGGAAGATTCGCATAAGCTGAATCATTAATCAAAAATAAATTTAGTCGAGAAAGAGGGGGTTTAATATGATCCTTGAAATGTATATGAAAAATTGCGCTTTGATTGAGGAGTGTAGGCTTAATATAAATAACGGTTTAAATATACTTACAGGGGAAACCGGAGCAGGTAAGTCTATAATAATTGAAGCATTAGGTTTATGTTTAGGAGAAAAATACGATAGATCTTTTTTAAGAAAAGGTACAAATAAGGGAGTAGCAGAAATATTAGTTTCATCAAAAAGCTCAAACCTTAGAGAAGTTTTAGACAAATACGGCATCGATTACGAAGATGACCAAGTTATAATAACAAGAGTTATTTACTCAGACGGTAAAAGCGTGGCTAGAATAAACGGCAGAACTGTAAAGGTTTCAGTACTTAAAGAGATTGCCTGTACAATAGTAGATTTACATAGCCAGCATCAAAATCAGCTTTTACTAAATAAAGATACACATATTAGATTTTTAGATTTATTTGGAGAAAAAGATATACAAAAATTAAAAATTAGCTATAAAGAGTTATATAATCAATTTAATAAAGTAAAAAAAGAATTAAATGATTTAAATGAAAATAAAGACGATATGGAAATCCAAAGGGAAATTGATTTAATCAAATTCCAAATAAATGAAATAGATTCAGCAAATTTAAACGAAGAAGAATACGAGGATTTGAAGACTCAAAGAGATCTATGCAGAAACAGTGAAAAGATTTACAACAATTTAAGCCTATCATATGAGAGATTATATGAAGGTGAAATAAACGCAGTAGATTTAATCGGCGTTGCTTCTAGAGAGTTAGCTGATATTGCTTCTTTTGACAAAAATATCGGCGAGTACAGTGAAAATATAGAGAGAATAATGTACGAGCTTCAGGATATATCTAGAGATATCAGAAATTACAAAGAAAACATAAGCTTTAACCCTTATGAAATGGAAGAAATAGAGCAGCGAATAGACCAAATAAACAATTTGAGAAGAAAGTATGGAAATTCTATAAGCGAAATATTTGAATATAGAGAAAAAATACAAAATAGATTAGATGAAATTTTAAATAGGGATGAAAAGGTAGCTGCTTTAAAAGAAGAGCTTGAAAAATTAGAAGCTGTACTTTACGACAAGGCTAGAGAAATAAGCAGAGAAAGAAAGAAGGTAGCTATAGATTTACAGGATATACTACTAGAAGAGCTTCGAAGCCTGAATATGAAAAACGTAGTATTTGAAGTTAATTTCAGAGAAATTCCATTTAATCAAAATGGCTGTGACGACGTAGAGTTTATGGCTTCATTCAATCTAGGAGAAGATATAAAGCCTATTTATAAGGTCGCATCAGGTGGAGAAATGTCTAGATTTATGCTTGCATTTAAGACTATTTTAGCTGATATGGACGAAATAGATACACTAGTATTTGATGAAATAGACACAGGAATAAGTGGTATAGCAGCGCAAATTGTAGGAGAAAAATTATCTAACATAGGTAAAAAGAAACAAGTTATCTGCATAACACATCTACCACAGATTGCAGCTAATGGAGACACTCATTATCGCATAGAAAAAAATACATCTAATAATAGAACTTATACTCATATAAAACAACTGACAATAGATGAGAGAATAGATGAAATTGCTAGATTGATAGCTGGAAATAATATAACAGAGAAGACTATAGAGCATGCTCATGAGATAATTCAGATGGCTCAGTGTGATTAGATTTAAAGAAGTTTGTAAAATAATAGTAAGGATTATTTTACAAGCTTCTTTTTTGTGTTTAAAAATATGAATAAATATAGAAAAAATACAAAATATAAAAAAAATATGAACATGTTAGGAGTGATTTTTATAAGAAAGACATATATGATTGTACTTGCCTTGGTATTGGGATTTATATTGTTTAATTTAAATAAGCTCGAAGCTTTAGATACTTTTTCTGACAGTCAAAGGTATGTATATGTACTTGGAGATGTCATAGGAATAAAGGCAAATACAGATGGAGTTTTAGTTTTGGGGGGAGAAGATCAGGTAGAATATGTAGATAAATTAAAAAAAGGCGACAATATACTATATATAAATGGCAAAAAAATAAATAGTAGCCAAGATGTATACGATATTTTAAATAGATTAAAGACAGAATATGTAGATATAACTTTTGAAAGAGAGGGACAATTTATAACAAAATCTATAAAGACTAAAAAAGAAAATGGAATTTATAAATTGGGATTTTGGGTAAGAGATAAAGTTTCAGGAGTTGGTACGATGACATGCTACGACCCTAAAGAAAATTTATTTTACGCAATAGGTCATCCTATTTGCGATATAGATACTCAAAAGATATTAAAAATAAATCAAGGCGATATTTACAGCTTACATGATTTAAAAATATCCAAGGGTGCAGAAAATAGGATAGGTCAAATTAAAGTAGATTTTGATTTAAAAAATAAAATAGGAAGCTTCAATAAAAATTCTGATTACGGAATAGAAGGAGTTTTATCAAAGGATTTATCTAATATAGATAAAAATAGAATATTGAAGGTTGCAGGTTTTAATCAGATAAAACTGGGAAAAGCTGAGATTTTATTTCAATCTGAAAATAATACTGTAAAATACTACGATATTTTAATAAAAAATATCGATAAAGAAAGTAAAATTTTGGAAATAGAAATAATTGATAGAGAATTGATAAACTACACTGGTGGGATAATTCAGGGAATGAGTGGCACTCCGATAGTTCAAAATAAGAAATTAATTGGAAGCATTGCTTATGTTTTGAAAAATAATCCAAAAAAAGGATTTGGTATTTTTATAGGAGAAATGATAAAATGGGGAAAATAAAATAAATTTAATTTTTAATGAAGGAATATAATTTTATAATGTCGAATATGCTTAATATCAGAGTTAACAGTAACAGTTAAAATTTTCTATATTATATAGGAAGATATATTTGATTTTAAAAATTATAAAAAGTTTAGATCAATTTAAGAGTATTTATATGAAGATTTTTACAAAAAATACCATGTTGATGGGGGGAATTATAATGAAGGATAAAATAAAAATAGTTTTAGCTGATGATAATAAAGATTTTTGCCAAGTACTAAAAGAATACTTATCTAATGAAGAGGATATAGAAATATTAGGTATTGCTAAAGATGGAGTCGAAGCATTACAGCTAGTACAAGAGAAGGAACCAGATTTATTAGTTCTAGATGTGATAATGCCACATTTAGACGGTTTAGGAGTTATAGAAAAACTAAATGGTATGAACTTAAGTAAAATGCCGAAGATAATAGTATTATCAGCTGTTGGACAAGATAAAATAACACAAACAGCCATAAATTTAGGAGCTGACTATTATATTGTAAAACCTTTTGATTTTGTAATATTTATAAACAGAATAAGAGAGTTAGTTTTAAATAAACCTGTATCTCCTCAAGTAAAGACAAAACCAGTCGCTGAATTGCAAATGATGAGAACGAATGAGAGCCCAAAAGCATCTGCTGGAAATATAGAAACAGAAATAACTAATATCATACATGAAATAGGAGTTCCAGCTCATATAAAAGGATATTTGTATTTGAGAGAAGCTATAAAAATGGTAATAGATAATGTAGAATTATTGGGAGCTGTTACGAAGGAATTATATCCAAGTATAGCGAAAAAATTCAACACTACTCCAAGTAGGGTTGAAAGAGCTATAAGACATGCGATAGAAGTAGCATGGAGCAGAGGTAAAGTCGATACTATAAATAAATTATTTGGATATACAGTACATACTACTAAAGGAAAACCTACAAATTCAGAATTTATAGCTATGATAGCTGATAAATTAAGATTAGAGCACAGTATAGTTAAGTAATTACTAAAAAGCCTTCTAGACAATAGGAGGCTTTTTTGATTACATAAAAAACTTAAATATTCTTAAAATAATATATAAAAAATTTTTAAACACTATTTATATGGTAAAATTTATATTAGAATAGAAGGGATGGAAAAATAGTGTAAAATGGCTATTCTTCCAAAATATTTATTTTATTTAAAAATAGTGTTATAATGTTCTAAGATTTAAAAAATTACGGAGGTCAATGAAATGAGAGTCGAAGCCCCAATTAAGGTAGACAGAAAAACAAAAAAGCTTGCAAAAAGACTTTCTGCTGGAGATATAGCTGTTATAAATCATATTGATATAGATGAAGTAGCGGCGAACTCTTTAGTTGAATGTAAGATAAAACTTGTTATAAATGCAGCTCCTTCAATAAGTGGTAGATATCCTAATAAGGGACCTAAAATACTTACAGAAAATAATATTCTAATTATAGATAATGTAGGAGAAGATGTATTTGAAGAATTAAAGGAAGGACAAGTTATTGAAGTTAATAATGGACAAATCTATAGAGATGGAAAATTGATAGGTCAAGGTGAAGTCATGGATGGGTCTGTTGTCAAAGCAAAAACTAAGATTGCATATGAAAATATGTCTGTAGAATTAGATAGATTCATAGACAACACTATCGATTACGCTAAGAGAGAAAAGGGATTTATATTAGGTGAGACAGAAATACCTAAAATGTCTACAGATTACAAAAATAGACATGTACTAGTTGTAGTAAGAGGACAAGATTATAAAGAGGATTTAGCTACAATTACATCTTATATAGAAGAAATGAAGCCTATACTTGTAGGTGTAGATGGTGGAGCAGATGCACTTATAGAGTGTGGATATACTCCAGATGTAATAGTTGGAGATATGGATAGTGTTACAGACGATGCATTAAGAAAGGCTAAAGAAATAGTTGTCCATGCGTATGTAGATGGTAGAGCTCCAGGACTTAAAAGAGTGCAAGATTTAGGATTAGATGCAGTAGTATTCCCTGCTCCTGGTACTAGTGAGGATATAGCAATGCTTACTGCGTATGAATACGGTGCAGAGCTAATTGTAGCCTTAGGGTCACATTCTAATATGATAGATTTCTTGGAAAAAGGAAGAAAAGGAATGGCTTCTACATTTTTAGTTAGACTAAAAATAGGAGCTAAGCTTATAGATGCAAAAGGAGTAAACTTACTTTATAAAAGTAAGCTAAAAATGAAGTATATATGGGCATTAATAGTTACAGCACTATTCCCTGTTTTAATAATTGCTTATTTATCTCCAACAGTACAACAGCTTATAAAAATACTACAAATAAAGATGAAATTTTTATTAAACATGTAAATTAGGAGGCAAAAGTTATGAATATAAATATGAAGTATTATATTGTTACTATAGGTGCTATATTTTTAGCTTTAGGTATAGGTATTATAGTAGGATTTAATTTAAATAACGATCAAGAGTTGACTAAGCAACAAAGTGAGGTTTTAGGAGAATTTGAAACTAGATTTGATTCTTTAAATAAAGAAAAAGAAGAGTTACAAAATCAAATAGATTCATTAAATGAAGATTATAATCAGTTAAAATCTTATATATCAAAAAATTATAGTATTTTAGTAAGTGATGAATTAAGTGATAAAAATACTGGAATAATACTTACTAATGAAAAAAATGACTATAGTGAAGATTTAGAACAAATAATAAAGGATGGAGATGGTGAATTAGCATTTAATATAGTCGTAAATGATGCTATTAATGATGAGAATAAATTAAAAGAATTATCAGATGAAATAGATACAGAAATAAAAACATCTCAAGACTGTATAGATTATGTAGTAGATGCTTTAAATACTGATTCTGCAAAGGAAGACTTAGAAAAATTACAAGATTTAGGATTAATAAAAGTAAAATCTCTAAGTGATAATTACACTTCATATGATTCTGTAGTTTTAGTAGGAGAAAATGAAGACGAAAATATAAAAACATCATTTGAAGTAAAAGACAAAAATATTATATCTAAGCTAAAATCAGAAAAGAAATATTTAGTTGCAGTACAAAGAGAAGATAGCAAGTCAGAATTTATAAAATTATGTTCAGATTCAAAAATATCAACAATAAACAATATTGA
Organism: Intestinibacter sp.; assembly: GCF_034113885.1. Taxonomy (GTDB): domain Bacteria; phylum Bacillota; class Clostridia; order Peptostreptococcales; family Peptostreptococcaceae; genus Intestinibacter. Next base: position 37,796 of record NZ_JAXEWM010000146.1, on the reverse strand, counting down.
TGAAGCAGTAGGAAAAATATCTTTAACTATGTTGATAAAAGATGAAAGTAAAGTAGGTAGTTTTGGAATAGGTGAAGATGTTCAAGATTTAATGCCATTTTCAAAATAAAAATTCACAATAATTTTGATTAAGGAGATGTAAGATGAGTTATATAAGTATAATAATACCGGCGTATAACGAAGAATTAAAAATAAAAGATACTTTAGAGAGCATTAAAAATATAAAGGAAATAGATGAAATTATAGTAGTCGACGATGGTTCTAGCGATAAAACATCAGAAGTCGCTAAAAGCGTAGAAAGCGATAAAATAAACGTAATAACACAAAGTCAAAATAGAGGTAAGGGATATGCTTTAAATAATGGCTTAAAGGAAGCAATGAAGAGAGCTGATATAATAGGATTTTTAGATGGAGATCTTGGAAGCTCAGCTAGTGAAGTAGAAAAATTAATAATTCCTGTTCTTAACAACGAATGTGATGTTACAATAGCTAAATTCCCTCCAGCTAAGAAAAAGGGGGGGCTTGGATTTGTAAAAAATCTAGCTAAAAATTCTGTATATGAAATGACAGGAGTAGAGCTTACTTCAACTTTATCAGGTCAAAGGGTATTCAAAAAAGAAGTACTTGAAATATTTGATGAAATACCATTTGGCTACGGTGTAGAAGTAGGAATGACTATAGACATACTAAAAAACAATTTCAAAATAAAAGAAGTTTTAGTAAATATGACTCATTCAGAAACAGGAAGAGACTTAAAAGGATTTATTCATAGAGGTAAACAATTCTATCACATTAAAAAAGTAATGAGACAAAAGAAAAAAGAATGGAGGTAGTTTTATGACACATTATATTTTCGAAGGGATAATATTTGTGTTGGGATTTTTAGGAACATATTTTATGATACCTTTATTCAAAAGTATGCTAGTAAATGGAAATATTATCAGACCTAACTACAAAAAAGAGATGATACCAGTAGGAATGGGAATAGTATTTTTACCTATGCTAATAATCAACAGCATAATAGTTATATATTTCATGTGGGGTATTATAGGTGCCATGGATACTGTAGGACTTGTATGTCTTTTACTATTTGTATTTTCTATAATGTGTATGTTTTTTGCAGGAGCGCTTGACGATTTAATAGGAAATAGAGATGTAAGTGGACTTAAGGGGCATTTTAAGAGTTTATTCAAAGGAGAGCTTACAACAGGCGGATTTAAGGCTTTATTTGGAGGCTTTGTAGGATTAGTTGTCTCAGTATGTCTTTCAAGTAGCATAGTGGAGATAATAGTAAATACATTGGTTATAGCACTTTCTACAAATTTAATGAATTTATTTGATTTAAGACCAGGAAGAGCTATAAAGGCTTATTTAGTCATTATAATACCAATATTTTTTACTTTGACAGGTTATATACAAATTCTTCCTCTGCTTATACTTCCTAATGTACTAGCTTACTTCAATACAGATTTGAAGGCTAGAGCTATGATGGGAGATACAGGTTCAAATGTATTGGGTATGTCAATAGGTGTGCTTATGGCGTTTGGATACGATATAAAGGTCAGAGCTTGTTGGTTAGTATTTTTAATATTGATGCATTTAATTACTGAAAAATTTTCACTTACAAAAATTATAGAAAAAAATAGAGTATTAAAATTTATAGATAATTTGGGAAGGTAGCAATATGATTAGTAAAAAGGTAGGTATAGTCGAATCTATAAAAAGTACAGATGATAATCTAGAGGACATAAGGGTAAATGTAAATGGACAGATTCAAAGAGCATACAATTACCCTAAGATGACTGGAAAGGTCAATATAGGAGATAAAATCGTATTAAATACTACAGCTGTTGAACTGAGCTTAGGTACAGGTGGGTATCATTTTGTAATAAGCAATTTAAATAATACGGAGTCAGATTTAGATGCTGACGGGCATATTATGAAGCTTAGATATACACCATATCAGCTAGTTGTGGACAGTGTAGAGGATCATGAGAGCAAATACCACGATGTAATAAATGAGTTTGAAAGCTTAGATGGTTTACCTGTCGTTGTAGGAACTTTACATAGCATGCTTACACCTTTTGTAGCATCATATAAAAGAAATAATCCAGATAAAAAAATAGCTTATATAATGACTGATGGAGCAGCGCTTCCACTTTATTTTAGCTTAAATGTCAAAAATTTAAAATCAAAGGGATTAATCGACTCTACTATTACAATTGGAAATGCATTTGGTGGGGATTACGAATGTATAAATATATATACAGGGCTTATAACTGCAAAGGAAATTGCAAAGGCAGACGTCGTATTTGTCAGTATGGGACCTGGAATTGCAGGTACAGGAACTAAATACGGATTTACAGGTATAGAGCAAGGTCCTATACTAGATGCTGTAAAAAAATTAGGTGGGATGCCTATAGCTATTCCTAGAATCAGCTTTGCAGATAAAAGGGAGAGACACCAAGGTATTTCTCATCACAGCATAACTGTACTAGACAAAATAATAAATGTAGATGTAAATATACCGATAACAATTTATGAAGAAGAAAAGTTAAATAAAATAAAAGCACAAATAGAAGAAAATAAATTAGATCAAAGACATAACGTAGTTTTTATTGAAAATGATAAATGCAAAGAGGATTTAGAGTATTTTGGTCTAAAAGTTAAGAGTATGGGAAGAAATTACGATGAAGATAGCGAATTCTTTGACTCTGCAAGTAGTGCTGCATATTATTTAATGGAGGTTTGTCATGATTGATAAGGAAAATACTGTAAGTAGTGATTTGATATATACAGGTAAGACTGTCAGTTTGAGAGTTGATACTGTAGAGGTCCCAAATAAGGGATATCAAAAGAGAGAAATAGTTGAACACAATGGTGTTGTGGCTATAATAGCTATAACAGAGGATAATAAAATTATTTTAGTCAGACAGTATAGAAAATCAATTGAAGATGTAGTTTTGGAAATTCCAGCTGGAAAATTAGAACTAAATGAAAATCCAAGAGAATGTGCTATGAGAGAATTTAGACAAAAGACTGGATATAGCGCAGAAAGCTTCAAATTAATACATAAATTTTATCCTTCAGTAGGCTTTTCAAATCAAATGATGTTTATATACCTTGCTAGTAAGCTTGAAAAATGCGAGGATAAAAGCGAGGATCAGCAGCTAATAGTAGAAGAAATAGACTTTGAAGAAGTATATAAAATGGTTTTAAACAATGAAATAGTAGACGGTAAGACATCTATAGGTGTATTACTTTCAAAAAATATGATTGATTAAATATAAAATGCATAACCTCCTCTCGGTTAACATAATAATTATATGTAAAGATAGAGGAGGTTTTTAAATTGGGAAAAAAAGATAAAAACACAGGTTTAATAATTGTAAGCTTAATTTTTATGTTGTTTGTGGTAGTAGGAGCATGCTTAAATAAATTTGATAGCTGTAATGTTGAAAATATATCTATTCAAATTGATGAGATTAGAAATTACTACAGTGGCGACATAGATATAAAAAATTTTATTTTTATGAATATAAAAGAATACATTAGGTATTTGGGATCTATAGGAATTTTAAGCTTGCTTTTCTTTACATTTCCATTAGCAATCGTAGTATTTGTAGTCAAGGCTGTATCGATAGGATACACGATAAATACATGCATTTTAATGTTTGGGTTTAGCAGTATTAAAATGTGTACAATAGTTTTTCTAAAAAATATTATCATGATCCCCATATCGATAATTTTAATAATATTATCATTAGAATATGTAAAAAATATTTTTAAACAGTTGAAAAAGAAAAGACAAGATAGTATATTATCTTTAGGAAAGAGGTTTTTGTTGAATTTAATAATTATTATGTTTAGTTCTATTATATTGCAATCATTATTAAATGTAATAGGCATCAGTATAATACAATTCCTAGCAAGATAAAGGAGTTAAAAATGAAGGTTTTAAAAGAGTATTTAGATTATATAGAAAAAAGTAAAAAGCTATCAAAAAATACAGTGGCATCTTATAATAGAGATCTAAAAAAATACTTAGATTATTTGAGTTGTAATAATATAGATATTTCAGATGTTGTTGAAAATGATATTATAAGCTATTTGATTGAGCTTGAAAAAGACGATGTTTCTGTATCGTCGATTTCGAGGATGATATCTTCCATTAAGTCGTATCATGATTATTTGTTTTTCAATAAGCTCGCAAGTACAGATCCTTCAAAGAATATAAAAAAGCCTAAGATAAATAGAAATGCGGTTGAAATTTTGACAGAAGAAGAGGTAGACAAATTATTGAGATTTGATGATTTATCTACGCCTAAAAAAATAAGGGATAAGGCTATATTTGAGGTTTTGTATGGGACAGGTATTAAAGTTTCAGAGCTTATACAGATGGATTTAGAGGATGTAGATTTAGATATTGATTACATATATTGTGGCAGTGGAAAAAATCAAAGGGTTATACCTCTTTGTGAAACTACAAAGTTATATCTATTAAAATATATAAACCATTCTAGAAATTCACTTGCATATGAGGATGAAAAAGCCTTGTTTGTAAATACGCAAGGACAGAGGTTTACTAGACAAGGGTTGTGGAAGGTAATAAAAAAATATGCCCAAAAGGCAGATATAAGAAAAAATATAAATCCGACAACACTTAGACATTCCTTTGCCATACATCTTTTAAATGGGGGTGCGAATGTAGCTGTTGTAAGTAAGATATTAGGAAATTCTAATTTGTCGAGTTTGCAATTATATTTAAAATATATAGACAAGAATTTAAGAAAAGAAATAAAGGAAAAACATCCTAGGAAGGATCAAATAAAATAAAGAGTCTTCATACAAAATGAAGGCTTTTTTTGTTTATAATTATTTTATTTGGAAATAATATATATATGAGTGTTTCTGAACAAGTATTTTCTTGTTGAAATATTTTTAGCTAAGTTTTATAATAAAGAAGATACAAATACAGCGAGGAGCAATAAAATATGAAATCAAATAAGAAAAAAGTTATCGTATTAATAGCGGCAATTATTTTATTAGTATTTACAGCGGTTCTATTTGTAGTATATCAAGGTGGACCTTGTGATAAAAATAATAGCAAAGATCTAGTAATTGATATACCTATGGGTTCTACAGTAGACGATGTAGCTCATATTCTTAAACAAAAAAATCTGATAAAAAATGAATTTGTTTTTAAAATAAATTTTAAAATAAAAGATAATAACTCACATATGAAATCTGGCAGCTATTTATTGAATCAAACTCTTTCAAATAGCGATATAATCGACAAATTAATCTCCGGTGAAATATACCAGGATGGTGTCAAAATAACTATACCAGAGGGCTCTACATCAAATGAAATTATAGCCTTATTAGTAAAAAATGAATTGGGCAAAAAGGAGGATTTTGAAGAATTAATCCAAAATCCAAGTGTTTTTTACGATGAATTTGATTTTTTAGATCAAAAAGACATAAAAACACTAGAAGGATTTTTATATCCAAGTACTTATTATTTTGATGAAGACTCAAAGCCAGAAGATATAATAAAAGAAATGGTTAAATTATTCGATAAAAGCTATACAGAAGAATTACAAAGCAAACAGAAGGAGATTGGATTGACTCTTCAGGAGGTCGTTAATTTAGCTTCTATAGTAGAAAAAGAAGCTATACTAGATGAAGATAGACCTATTATAGCGAGTGTATTTTACAATAGATTAGAAAAAGACATGCCTCTTCAATCAGATGCTACTCTTCAATATATTTTTGAGGCTAGAAAAAAGAGAATGACATACAATGATTTGAAAATAGACTCTCCGTACAATACTTACATTGAAAAGGGATTGCCACCAACACCTATTGCAAATCCAAGTATTAAATCTATAAAGGCAGTTTTATACCCAGAGGATACAGATTATCTGTACTTTGTAGCCGATATAGATGGAGGAAATGTCTACAGCAAGACTTATGAAGAGCATCAAAAAAACGTGGCAAAATACAGAAAAGATAGAGATCAAAGAAATAAAGAATTGGAGGAAGCTTCAGAAAAGTCCAATCAAAAATAGAGTTTAATATGGATTATATCTTAACGGGGTATAATCCATATTGTTGTGGTAACATTTAATTATAATAGAAATTAAGGAGTGAAAAATTTGAGTAATATAGTTAACGATGTTGTTGAGGATTATATAAGACATACATTAAAGGACACAGAAGGTCTTTTAAAGGAATTAGAAATATATGCAGAGGAAAATAGCGTGCCTATAGTTCACAAGGAGGTATCTGATTTACTAAAGGTACTTTTAAAAATTCAAAAGCCTAAAAGAATTTTGGAAGTAGGTTGCGCAATAGGATACTCTTCTATATTGTTTGCTACAATATGTGGAGAGGATTCTGATATCACGACTTGCGAGAGAAATCCAGTAATGATTGAAAAGGCAAAGGAAAATATAAAAAGAGCCGGCTTTGAAAAAAATATAAAAATACTTGAAGGCGATGCAGTTGAGAGCTTAAACAGTGTAGAAGGCGAATTCGATATGATTTTCCTAGATGCAGCTAAGGGTCAATACAAGTTATTTTACGATTTAGTTATAGATAAATTAAAAGTGGGTGGAGTATTGATATCAGATAATATTTTATATAAAGGTATGATAGCTGATAATAATTTAGTAGTTAGAAGAAAGAAGACTATAGTAAAGAGAATGAGAAATTACTTAGATTATATTTGTAGCTGCGACTACTTGACGACTTCACTTTTACCGATGGGAGACGGAGTTGCTATAAGCTATAAAGAAAGCGAAAGAGGTGACGGTGAGGATGCATAAGGTCGAGCTTACATGTTATGCAAGCAATTTAAAATGCCTAAAGGAAGCTATATCTAGCGGTGCAGATAGCGTATACGTAGGTGGTGAATCATTTGGTAGGGATACTTTATCAGATGATTTTTCGAGAGAGGATCTTATAGAGGGAATTAAATTTGCCCATGATAACAATAAAAAAGTATATTTAACTATTAATTTACTTCCTCACAACAAGGATTTTGATGGATTTAGAGAATTTTTAATGGAATTAGATAGATTAAAAGTAGATGCTCTAATAGTTTCAGAGCCTGGAACTTTAGTCACTGTTAAGCAAATTTTGCCAAATATGAAAGTGCACTTAGGCAATGTATCTAATGTTTACAACTACGAAACTGCCAATTTCTGGCATAACCAAGGTGCAAACAGAGTTGTAATATCTAGGGAATTATCTATAAAAGAAATGGAAACTATGAGACTTAAAACACCTGAAGATTTAGAATTAGAAGCATTTATACATGGACCTATGATTATGTCATATTCAGGAAGAAAGCTGATTACAAGCTATTTAGAAAGCAAAGGAAAAGACGATTATTCTCCTAAGAAGAGATATAATTTAACTGAAGAAAAGAGAAAAGGTCAATATTGTCCTGTTTACGAAGATGAAGGAGGAACAATATTCTTTGCAAGTAGAGATTTATGTATGATCGAGTATTTAGATAAAATAATCAAGTCTGGAGTTAATACTTTGACTATAGAAGCTAGAATGGAAGACGAAAATTATGTAAAAAAAGTCGTTTCGGTCTATAGAAAAGCGATAGACGACTTTTATCAAAATAATTTTGAATATAAATGTAGCGAGGATATGTTGGAAACATTGAAAGATGCTACTCATAGAAAGCATACGACAGGATTTTATTTAGAAGAAATTGTAAATTACGATTGATGAGTATATGCCCCTTAATTATTGTCAAAAATGACTATTAGTTAAGGGGTGATTTTATGTGTTTTAAAGGTGAAAATTTATTGAATAGGACTAGAATAAGTTTTTTAATTTTTGCAATTATTATAATTGGATTGATATGTAGGCTGACTTATTTAAGCATTTATAAATGCGAGTCTTATACAAATAAAATTGAAAATCAAAGCACTTATAAGGTAAATCTAAATTCTGGAAGAGGTATTATATACGATAGAAATAATATACCTTTGACTGATACAGAGAAGAAAAAAGTTATTATAATTCCAAAATATATAGTAAGTGGAGATTATAAAAATATAAATACAATAAAAGAAGCCACAAATTTGACCGAAAACGATATATTTAAAGCAGTTCAGGAACAATTAGATTCGGAATTAATAGAAGTAGAAGTAGGAAATTTAAGTAAATATAATATTGAGAAGTTAAAAAAAATAAACGTAGTAGTAGAAGATAAGGTATATAGATACAAGGACGATAATCTATTAAGCCATACAATTGGATATATAAATAAAAGTGAAAATAAAGGTGTAAGTGGAATCGAAAAAAGCATGGATTGCGAATTGAAAGGATCTAATCAAAAATATATATCTGTGTTTAAAGCAGGAGCCTTAGGAGAAAAAAATGGACTTAATCTAGTTGAAGGGAGTTTTTCAAAAGTATCAAATAACGATAAAAATCTAAAGCTAACTATTGATTCTAATATTCAAAACAAAGTTGAGAAAATCGTCGACAAAGAGGAAAATCCTACAGCGGTAATTATATCTGATGTTCAAACAGGAGAAATACTTGCTATGTCATCGAGACCAAATTTCAATCAAAATAAAATTGAGGACTCTCTAGATAAAAAAGACGGTCAATTGCAAAATAGAGTTATTTCTGCTACTTACCCAGCTGGATCTGTCTTTAAAATGGTAGTTTTATTTGCAGCCTTGGAAAATAAAGTCGTGACTGATAGCACATACTATTACAACTGTACAGGAAGTGAGCAGGTAGGAAATAGCGAAAGATTAAACTGCAATAATTTATCAGGTCATGGAATTGAGACTTTAGGACAATGCTTTGCAAATTCCTGTAATACAGCATTTTATGACATAGCTAAAAGAGTAGGAAAGTATGAAATATATAAAGCAATAACAAAGCTTCACTTAGATGAAAAAGTGGATATAGGCTTAGATGAAGAGGTAGATTCAAATATACCAGATGATATATCCTTGAGCAATTTGTCTATAGGACAAGGATCTTTAGAATTTACACCTATACAAATAAATCAAATGACACAGATTATAGCCAACAATGGACTTTATAAACACCTGTATATATATGATAGTGTAGTAGATGGCTCTATGAAGCAAATAAAAAAATTTTCCTCTTCAAAGGAAGAGGATTTGATATCTCCTTATACCTCAACTCAGATTAAACAGTTTATGATAGGAGTTGCAAATACTGGCACAGCAAAGGATTTAAAGGATTTAGAAGGTGGATGTGGTGTAAAAACTGGAACGGCTGAAAGTAGTATAAACAATACTAAAATAACTCATGGATGGATAACAGGATTTTATCCTATAAATGAACCTAAATACGCTATAACTGTTTTAGTAGAAGGTACTGAAAAAAGTAGTAAATCTGCAATACCTATTTTTAAAGATATTTGTAATAGTATAAATAATTATTAAAAAATTAAATGATTTAATAGAATATGCCACAATAACAAAAATTTTACATTATAAGGGAAACTTATCGAGCTGAGATTCATATAATTTAGAGTGACAGTTATATTAAGGGGGTGGCATATTGACTCTTATTAAATCATTTGAAAAACCATTAACCCCTAAAGAAGAGATGTACTATTTAACCTTATTAAAAAATGAGAATAATAAAGAAGCAAAGGAAATTTTAGTTGAAAGAAATATGAGACTAGTCGCACATATTTCTAAAAAATACAATAATTCTGGAGAAGATCTAGATGACTTAATTTCCATAGGTACTATAGGTCTTATTAAAGCGATAGACACATTTAATGTAGATAAAGGAATAAGACTTGCTACCTATGCTTCAAAATGTATAGAAAATGAAATTTTAATGAATATAAGAAGTAATAAAAAAAATAAAACACAAATATCCTTACAAGATCCCATAGGAGTAGATAAAGAAGGGAATGCAATTAGTTTAATAGATATATTGGGAACGGATGTGGATTATATTATAGATAAAGTTGAATTAAAGATAAAAATAAGTAAGCTCTACGAAAAAATAGATCAAACTTTAACAGAGAGAGAAAATGAAATAATTAAATTGAGGTATGGTCTTACACCTCATGGATATAAGACTCAGAGAGAAATAGCACAGAAATTAAATATATCTAGATCTTATGTGTCTAGAATTGAAAAAAAAGCTCTAAAAAAATTGAAAAAAGAATTAAAACTAGAAAAAAGCCTTATTTAAGGCTTTTTTGTCGTTTATTATTTGTATTATCTGTTCATAAAGTGACAAATTATTTAAATTTGATGTGTTAATATTTACATATATAGATAAAAAAGTCTTCAAATGTACTAAATAATAAGTGGGTGATGTATTATGTATGGATTAAATAAAATTTTTTTATTAAATGATATTAATATTATAATTGCAATTATTGTAGTTGTGATGTCTATTTTTATTTATAGTTTAACGAAATATCCGATTTATGTATCATTTGTGATAGTATATTTTTTCGAAATTTTGTTATTTATTAGATCGAATAGTAGCTATTTTGGCTATTATTTTTATATAATCTTGTCGATTGTTTTTCTAGTAAAGATACTCTGCATAATAATCAATAGAAATAATATAAAATTACATCATTTGGACAAGCTACTATTAATTAGTGTGTATTTTATTGGGTTGATATTGGTAGCAAACTACATTGTAACATCGACAATTATAAATTTATTGGGAAATACTATAGTTTTTTATAAATTTATATATAAGCAATTAGATTATATAAGTAAAAAGCTGCCTTATATTGAAAGAAAAATTATAAATAAAGAAAAATATATAGAAGATGTAAATAGACAAATAATTAGAGAAAATGATAGAAAAATAGATTTAATTAAAAAACAGAAACAGATTAATAATTTATATGATGCAATAATTTCTAAAATAGATTATCCAATGATTATTTTACAAGATTGCAAGTTAGTATATAAAAATGATAGTTTTAGCTATACTTTTGATCAAGAAAAAATGCAACATTTTGACGTAGAGAGATTTTTTAGGAATAATTTTTTTTACAGTAAAAAAATTATAGATTTTAAAAATATAGATGAAAGCTTTGCAAAGATAATTATAAATTCTTTTAAAAAACAAACCTATGAATTATATATGATAAAAGTAGATAGAGAAAAACAAACATTAAAAATATTTATATTTCGAGATATTACGCATATGAACAATATGGAGAAAACAATACAATTTAATGAAAAAAGCTATAAAAAATTAATAGAATTTATGGAGGATGGTGTGATAATTACAGATCAAAATCATATTAGCTATATGAATAAAAAGGTGTACGATATATTTGATATTGATCAAAAAAAATACCAAATTTCCTCAATAGAAGATTTATCAAATTACGTAATAAATGAAGATAAAGAAGTATTTATAAAAAATATTATTACAGATAACTTTTTTGATAGTGAAAAAATGTGGATGATAAAAACTTTTAACAATAAAACTGTAAAAGTAATAGAAAATTTTTTGGACTATGAAAATAAAAATTTCAAATTAGTAATATTTTCTGACGTTACAAAGAATCAAAATCTAATTGAAGATATAGAAGAAAGAGAAAAAATATATAGAGTATTGCTTGAAACTCTACCAGATGGAGTTATTATTGTAGATAAAATTACTAAAAAATACATCTATAGAAATAAATGTATGATAAACATGTTTAAAAAAGTTGGTATAGAAAAAATCAATGATATTGTAAAAGATTATATAAAATCAGGTGAATTTGATGTAGAAAAAAAAGTAGATTTAAACGAGAAACAAAATGCATCTATTATTATAACGGATATAGAGGAACAAAATATTTATATAGTAGTTTTTAAAGTTATGGATAAAAAACATAAAATAGACGATATCAAATATAAAATGCAAAAAATAAAAAAAGCAGAAGAATTCAAAACACAATTTTGTATGGATATAGTAAACAAAATAGAAAAACCAGTAAATGATATGCTATACAATAATAAGCAGATGGAAAAAAATATAGAAGCACCGATAATAGAAAATCATATAAGCTTAGTGAGACAAAATTTATATAGATTGAAGAAAGTATTGGAAAATATACATGATATTATGAGCATAGAAAATTATAGATATAACTTAAATTATACTGTTTTTGATATAGTCGAATTAATGAAAAATATAGTTGATTTGTCGAAGGCTTATGCCAATAAAAAGGATTTAAATATAGAAACCTATTTTAGCGAGGAGGAGATTTTAGTTTATTTGGATAGCATAAAAATGCAAAAGATATTATTAAATATTTTATCAAATGCTATAAAGTTTACAAATCAAGGCGGAAATATAAAAATGTCAATAGAAAAGAAAATTGACTTTATAGTTATTAGTATAAAAGATAATGGAATAGGAATTCCAAAGGAAAAAATAGATTTTGTATTTGAAAATTTTGAGCAGGTAGATAAAAGCTTATCTAGATTGGCAGAAGGTATGGGTATGGGTCTTTATGTATCTAAAAAACTATCTGATATACAGGGGATTTATTTAAATGTCGATAGTGAAGTAAATAAAGGCAGTGAATTTAAAGTTTTGATAAGAAATACAGAAAATTCATTTTTGAAAAATAAGTATAAAAAACATATAGTTGTTGAACCAGAATTTGTAGATATACAACTTTCTGATATATATTCTGCTTAATTTTATTAGCAGTTGGAGGGATAAATATGTTGAGATTATTTATTATATCGATATGTATATGTTGTTTGTTTTTTATTAAGTTTATTTCTTATAAAAATATTAAACGACTTATGAAGGCTACAATTTTATCTGTTTTTTTTCTTATATTACAGATAATAGGTATTTTTTTAAAGGAATTGAGTTTTTATTACAATATAGTAAGTGTTTTGAGTGCAATATGTACGATTTTTATTATGATAGGTTTGTTAAATAAAAATGATATGATAAAAAAAATAATAATTTTTTATACTGTGATTACGGCCTTAAATTTAACTTTGAATACAATAAATAGATATATTTTTTTAGACTGTATAGGTAATTTATGTATTTGGGCTTTGATTTTGAAAGAGATAATGGCAATTTATACAGAGGATGAATATAAATTATATAAAAATAAAAAGGGTAAATTAAATAGATTAAAAATAAATATAAAAATATATGACGATAAATTAAATATTTTAGAAGACAAAAATACAAAACAAGAGGAACAATTAAATCAAAATATAAATGCACTTGGACAAATAGTATTAAATTTAAAAAGCAAGGTATATTTTATCGATCAAACATTGAATTATGTATATAAATATAATTATGATATGAAAACAATGTATGAAATAGAGGATTTTAAGAGTTTTTTTTATAAAGAGATTTCAACGGATTTTATTGTATTAGAAAAGCTCTACAACGCATTATACGATTGTGAAGACCATTTTTTTGAAATAAAAGATAAAAAAAATAAACATTATCAGTACAGATTTTATCCAAATACTTTACTAGAGGGAACTTTGGGAGTTTTACTTATTAAGACCGACATTACGCACGAGAAAAATATAAAAAATGAGTATTTGCAAAATAATAGCTATTTCAAAAATATACTTGATAAAATGCCATATGATGTAATCTTAGAAAAAAATAATCAAATAATATATCAAAATAGAAAATCAAAATACGAAAAAAATATTGTAAATATGATACTAGATAGAGATATAAATGGTAATATTACATATACTTTAGATGGTTGTAAAGAAAAGCATTTTTATATAAATAGAATTTTACTAAATGACGAAGAAGAAAGTATGATTATTTTGAAGGATATTACTAGTCAAAGATCACTATTTAACAAAATGAATCTAGCAAAACAAAAGTATGAATTGTTTGTAGATATAATTTCTGAAGCTGTATTCGTGTTGGACTATAATACAAAAAAAATAAAATATACTAATAAAAGCTTTAATAATATACTTCAGCAAAATAAATTGAATTTAGTAGATATATATTACTTAATTAAAAATTCAGATTTAAATTATTGTGATGTATCGTTTAGCATCAAATTTGAAGAGAAAAAAATAAGAAATTCTTTAAATGAAGATGTATATTTGGAGTTTGCAAATATGATTTTGAATGTAAATCAAAAAAATATACTAATAGGGATTTTTAGAGATATTACTAAAGAGGTTAAAAGTAAGCTTTTACAGAAAAAAATCAAAGAAGAAGCATACACTAAAAAATTAAAAAATGATTTTTTTATAAATTTATCTCATGAATTGAAGACTCCTACTAATTTGATATATCTTAAAAATCAGCTTACAAGAAATCTTTGTGAAAAAAATAATAACATAGGATATGAAACGGTTGAATTTTTGAATATAGAGCTAGAAAATACAAAGGTATTAATTGATTTGATAGAAAGTATAGTTTCTATTGAAAACTTAAATACGGATTTTTATGATGGCGATAGGAATTTTTATATTTATTAGAAGATGAAGGGAATTGTGCCTTAAAGGCAGGATTCCCTTTTATTTGTAAATTACTAGATAAACACTTAAAGTTTAATCATTTATGTATATATATAGAAAAAATGGAAATAATTTAAGTAAAAAGGAATGAATACATTGAATAAGAGATGTGGATTTACAACATTAGAGTGTATTATAAGTATGTTTGTTTTGTCGATAATAGTTTATATGATGACATTTTCTATAAGCAATAGTTTTAATTTACTTGATAAAAACGAAGATTACTTAAAAATGCTAAACATAGCAAAAAACTATTTAAATGAAGCCAAATACGATGTAAAGTATAATCAAAACTACAAAATAGATAATCAGATTTTTACTGTAGATAATTTTCAAGTAAATAAAAAAATAGCAAGACAAGAAAATTATTATAATTGTTACCAAATTACATTGGAAGTAAAATCATCAGATAGGAGTGTAAAACTAAAGTCATATGTTACGAAAAAATAAGGGATCAATTTTAATTGTGACAGTATTTGTATTTTTATTGGTAAATATAATTGCGATTACTTGCTCGGCTTTAATACTTAGCAATAATAAATATACAAAATATAATTATGAAGAAGCATATATTGAGGAGCAGTGTTTGAGTAAAATAGAATTGGTTTATTCAAATATTTTAAAGGAGGTAGAGCTAGCTTTAGAAAAAAGCCATGATTACGATAGTTTTGAAAGCTATTTTACAGAAAATAATTCTTATAATTTTATAAATAGAATAAGCAATATATCAAATGTTTCGTTAAGAGATACACAATGTAGTATCCAAAAGATAGACTACTATAATGTTGAAAATATTATTTATTATAGGGTTTTAAGTAAAGTAGAGTATAACAACTTTAATAAAAGTATTGTAGCTTATATAAAAATAAAAAATCCATTTTCAAAAGATAGTAATAATGAACAAATTGATGAAAATGACCTAACAGTATCAGAAGAAGGTGAGATAGAGCAGCTTACAGATAAAGATAATATATCTGAAAATATAAATAATCAAGAAGATAAAAAACAATTAAAGCCTAGTGATTTAGTTGTAGTATTTGGTTGTAAGGAGGTCTAAGCTATGAAGAAGGAAGGAATGTGACTTTAGTAGAAGTTTTATTAGGAATAACTCTATTAGCTTTAATATGTACAATATCATTTTCAAAGATTAATTTAGATAATTATAAAGTAAATTCATTTATAAGACAACTCAATAGCGACATTAGATATGTGCGAATGGTAAATAAATTAGGTAATAGCAAAGTATACATAGTTTTTACAACGAAAAATAATTGTAAAGGATATATATTGATGGAAAATGGAAATACTTCAAAATGTGTATTTCTGCCTAAAAATATCAATTTAAATTATTCTGAAAGTAAAATATTATTTGACACTAAAGGCGCTTTTTATATGGGAGGGACAACTATTAATATAGGAAAAGATAAGGATTACACTGAAATAACTATAGTTCCTGTAAGTGGTCGAGTTTTGATCAAGGAAGGTATATATAAATGAAGAAAGGATATGTATTACTAGAGGTTATAGTATCTTTGTCTGTGATGATAATTATAATTATGTGTTTATACGGAGTTATTGTCGTTAGTCATAACGTCAAAGATAATATTGAAGATAGGATTGAATTGAGCCAACAGGTAGAGGAGATCGATTATCAAATTAAAAACTTAATTGAAGAATGTGTAAATATAATAAATATAACTACTGTAGATAAAAATACGGTAGATAATTTAGAATATAATAAAGTCTACGATGTTTGTTCTATAAAGCTTAATTTCAAAATAGAAGAGAATCAAGAAGACTTAAATTTAAAAAATAAAGAAATAAATTTAAAGAAGAATACAAATAAATTATTTGTAAATACGCTTAATAATGATAATTCTAGAGAAGCTGGTGGATATGAAATTGGCGATTATGTAAAAAATATATATATTAAATTAGAAAATCCAAAGATTGTATCTATTGTATTTTATTTATCAAAGAATGATGTAGATTTAGAAAAGGAAGTCAAATTGTACAT
Source organism: Intestinibacter sp. (assembly GCF_034113885.1). GTDB lineage: Bacteria > Bacillota > Clostridia > Peptostreptococcales > Peptostreptococcaceae > Intestinibacter. The sequence continues at coordinate 21,239 of NZ_JAXEWM010000146.1, read as the reverse complement.
AAGATACGATGATAGAATATAAGATAATAAAAAAAGAGTACAAACCTTGGGGAGATTTGTACTAAGCTTATTGGGGAATATTTTTAAATACAAATAATTTTATTTAAAAATATTTACATTTTGTATGGGATTTATATTTATCTAATATTTATTATTTATTTTATGATTATATTTTATATGAATATTATATATAAAACAAATTGTTAATAATAGTTAATCCTATAGAAAATATCTATATAATTGAGACTTATTTAAAATAATAAAATTATTCTGTTCGAACACGATATTTTTATTGATAAATATCGTGAGTTTATTTATACTATATGAATAGGTATATTTATTTGTGTACTATCTTTAGAATTTCTAAAGAATTGATTATTATTTTTTATATTTTTTTAGATTATTAAAGGATGGCTGAAATTAACTCAAGTCATCCTTTTTTCTAATATTAAATAATTCGATAAGAAATGTTATAATGTATAGTTTTCAATTACAAAAGATTTAAAATTTTCAGCAATAGGTGTTAACGTTTTATCTTTTAGTAAAGCTAGATAAAAATTTCTTTCCCAAGTAGGCGATGTAATCTCTATAGTTTTTACATTCATGAACTTAAGTATAGGCATATATGGTACTATTGCAATTCCAAAATTATTAGATACTAATCCTGCTATAACTTGATCTTCTTCTATTTCATATGCGATTATAGGTTTTTGACCAATAGTATCGAATAAATGGTCTATAATAGATCTTAAACCACTCTTTTCGCTGAATACAATTTGAGGATATTCAATTGTCTGTTCTAATGTAATTGAATCATACTCACTTAAAGGATGGTCGGATGGTACTATTAAAACTAACTTTTGGGTTGATACTGGTATAAACTCAATATTTTTTTCCTTTTCACGCTTAGAGCAGAATATCATATCGTATTTTTGCTCTTTCAAAGAATTTATAAGATCAGTTGTGGTGGCTTCTGTATAAAAATTAAAATTAATTTTTTTATCTTTATTGCTTTCTATGTAGTTTTTTGTTAATTTAGGAACAAAATTAGTGCCTAGAGTACGTAAAAATCCTAAATCTATATAACCTTCCCCGTTACTTATTGATTTTAACTCTAAAATACTGTCATCTAATATTTTCAAAGATTCTTGAACCTTTTCTAAAAATATTTTGCCACATTTTGTTAAAACGATGTTACGCCCTTCTTTTTGAAATAATGTTACACCGAGCTCTTTTTCTAGTAAAGAAATAGCATGACTTAGACTAGGTTGTGTGATACAAAGTTCTTCAGCTGCCTTAGTATAATGTTCTAGCTTAGCTAAAGTAACAAAATATCTTAAATGATATAAATTCAAAAATATTCCTCCCTTATTATAGAATACTATTTATTATGTTGCAATTTTATATATAACTCTAAATAATACATTTTAAACTTATAAAACTATAAAGAAAAATTATTATATATAAAAATAGTATATATAATTTATAGAAAGTTATAAAACTTGTACTTTAAAGTTTTAAATAAATGGTTCTTTATAGTTATTTATTTAAATTATAGATATTATAAAACTAATATACTAGAAATTATATATAAAATCAATGGATTGATAGATTATTATCAATTAGTCATAGAAAAAATACTGTGATAATATTTAGACATAAGATAAATCAAAGAAAAAAAGTAAAATAAAAAGATAAACTATTAACAATGAAAAACAAGGGGGATTAAGAATATGTCAAAACAATATCCATTGACAGTTAGTTCTTATACATTAGGAACAAAAGTAACTTTTGAAGAAAGAGTAATTGCAGCTAAAAATGCTGGATATGAAGGAATAGGATTAAGAGCAGAAAACTACATAGCAGCATTACAAGAAGGATTACATGATGAAGATATTTTAAATATCCTAAAAAAACACGACATGAAGGTAACAGAAGTAGAATATATAACTTTATGGGCAGATGATGAAAGAAGTTTAGAACAACAAATGAAAGAACAAATTTGCTTCAAGATGTGTGAATTATTTGATGTTAAACAAATAAACTGTGGTTTAATGGAAAACTATTCAATAGAACATACAGCTCAAAAATTAAAAGAATTATGCCAAAGAGCTGGCGATATAATAATAGGTGTTGAACCAATGCCATATAGTGGTATACCTGATTTAGAAAAAGGATGGAAGGTTGTAGAAGCATCTGGTTGCGATAACGCTAAAATAATATTAGATACTTGGCACTGGGTAAGAGCTAATCAACCTTATGAAAAAGTAATAGACATGATACCAGCAGATAAAATAGTATCAGTTCAAATAAACGATGTTCAAGCTAGACCATATGCAAAAGAAGTATTAAGAGATGAATCAATGCATGATCGTGTTGCACCAGGCTGTGGATATGGAGATACAGTAGGATTCTGTAAGATGTTACAAAAGAAAGGTGTAAAACCAAATGCAGTAGGTGTAGAAGTTATATGCGATGAATATGTAGAAAAAGGTGTAGATTTTGCGGCTAAATATACATATGAAAATGCAGTAAAGGTATTAAAAGAAGCTTGGCCAGAAGTTTTAGCTTAATATAAAAATTAAAATGCACAATGATAAATAGATAAATAATAGATAAAATAACAGAAAAATATAAATACTAGGAATTAAAAATCTTACAAATTAAATTTAACTTAAAAGAGAAGAGGTATTAATTATGAGTTTTGAAAGTATGTTTAAACCAATACAAATAGGTCCTATGAATGTACCTAACAGATTTGTTGTTCCACCAATGGGAAATAACTTTGCAAATACAGATGGAAGCTTAAGTGAAAGATCTAAAAACTACTATGCTGCAAGAGCAAAAGGTGGATTCGGTCTTATAACTATAGAATCATCTGTTGTATACTACAAATCAAAAGGCGGTCCAAGAAAACCTTGTCTATTTGATGACAGCGTAATAGACAGCTTCAAAAATGTAATAGATGCTTGTCATGCTGAAGGTGCAAAGGTTTCTGTACAACTTCAACATGCAGGTCCAGATGTAAATCAAGAGATAGCTGGATATCCAATAGTAGCAGCTTCACCAATTCCAGCAAAAGATGGTCATCCAACTCCAGTAGTATTAACTACAGAAGAAATATACGACATAATCGAAGCTTATGGAGATGCAGCTGTAAGAGCTATGAAAGCAGGAATAGATGCAGTTGAAGTTCACTGTGCTCATGGATACTTAGTAAGTACATTTATATCACCAAGAACTAATAAAAGAGTAGATGAATTTGGTGGATGTTTTGAAAATAGAATGAGATTACCTCGTTTAATAATAGAAAATATAAGAAAGAAAACAGAAGGAAAAATAGCTATTTTAGCTAGAATAAATGCACAAGACGATGTTTTAGGTGGGCTTACTGTACAAGACAGTACAGCAGTAGCAGTTTACTTAGAAGAAGAATGTAAAGTAGACGCACTACATGTATCTCGTGCTACTCACTTACACGATGAATGTATGTGGGCTCCTACTACAGTACATGGAGGATTCTCTTCTGATTTAGTAGCAAGTATAAAAGAAGTTGTAAACGTGCCAGTAATAACTGTTGGTCGTTTCACTGAACCACAATACGCTGAAATAATGGTAAGACAAGGAAGAGCTGACTTAGTAGCATTTGGACGTCAAAGCTTAGCAGATCCAGAAACTCCAAATAAAGCTAGAGATGGTAAATTAGAACTTATGACACCATGTATAGCATGTCTACAAGGTTGTGTTCCAAACATGTTCCAAGGTAACCCAATAACTTGTTTAGCAAACCCATTATTAGGACGTGAAGGCGAATTAACTATGGCTAAAGAACCTAAAAACGTATTAGTTATAGGTGGTGGAGTAGGCGGTATGGAAGCTGCTTGGGTAAGTGCTCTAAGAGGTCACAAAGTAACATTAGTAGAAAAATCAAATACTTTAGGTGGACAAATCAGACTTGCTGCATACCCACCAGGAAAAGGTGATTTAACTAATTTAGTTCGCAGTTTTGTAGCTAAATGTAATGAAGTAGGAGTAAAAGTATTATTAAATACAGAAGCAACTGAAGATTTTGTAAAAGAAATGAACCCAGATGTAGCAATAGTTGCTACAGGAGCAACTCCATTAATATTACCAATACCAGGTATCAATGATGTAGGTGTAATAAATGCTATAGATTTATTAGATGGTAAAAAAGCTTGTGGTACAAAAGTTCTAGTTGTAGGTGGAGGAATGGTTGGTGCAGAAACTGCAGAATTTTTGGCAGAACAAGAACATGAAGTATCAATAATAGAATTCAAAGATAAAATAGCTGGTGATGTAGGTAAAGAACATAGAAAATTCATTATGGAAGCATTTGATAAACACCATGTAGTTAGCATAACTGGAGCAAAAGTAGCTGAATTCTATGAAGATGGAGTTAAATATGAATTAGCTGATGGTTCTGTAAATGAAATTAGAGGATTTGACTCAGTTGTACTTGCAATGGGATCTAGAAATTACGATCCAATAAGTGAATCAATAAAAGGCATAGTAAAAGAAACTTATGTTATAGGTGATGCAGTTAGAGCTAGAAGAGCTTTAAATGCAACAGCAGAAGCATTAGATGTAGCTTTAAGTATATAATTTGTTAAATAATTACACTTAAAATATAGTTTTTAACTGTATATTGGTTGAATGTTGCAAAAGTTTATTTTGCGACATTCTATACCAGTATACACAAATAAATTTAAACGAAATAAATTCGGAGGAACAATAAAATGGAAATATCAGGAAGAACAGGATTATTAGGATTAATAGGAACACCAGTAGGACATTCAGGCTCACCTGCAATGTACAACTATAGCTTTGAATTATTAGATTTAGATTATAAATATTTAGCTTTTGACGTACCTGTAGAAAAAACAGAAGATGCAGTAAATGCTTTCAGAACTTTCAACATGAAAGGTGGAAATGTTACAATGCCTTGTAAAGGTGAAGTAGCTAAATACATGGATGAATTATCTCCAGCTTCTCGTATAATAGGTGCTTGTAATACAATAATAAACGACAATGGAAAATTAATAGGTGACATTACAGACGGTAAAGGTTATGTAAGAAACTTAAGAGAAAATGGTGTAGATATAAAAGGCAAAAAAATGACTATAATGGGTGCAGGTGGAGCTGCAACTGCTATACAAGTTCAAGCAGCACTTGATGGAGCTAGAGAAATATCTATATTCAACAAAAAAGACGCTTTCTTTGAAAAAGCTCAAAAAACTGTTGAATCTATCAAAAAAGAAGTTCCAGATTGTATAGTAAATTTATACGACATAGATGACACTGAAAAATTATACGCTGAAATAGCTACAAGTGATATATTAACTAATGCTACATTAATAGGTATGAAACCTTATGATGGAGAAACAAACATAAAAGATACAAGCGTATTTAGAAAAGATCTAGTAGTAACAGACGTTGTTTACAATCCAATCAAAACTAAAATGATATTAGATGCAGAAGCAGCTGGTTGTAAAGCTATCGGTGGAAAAGGAATGTTATTATACCAAGGAGTAGAAGCATTCAAATTATTCATGGGACAAGAAATGCCTGTTGAACAAGTAAAAGCTAAATACTATTCTGATTTATAAAATTAAAAATAGGAGGATGCCATAATGGAAAAAATTAATTATAAAAAATATTATCCTACAGCTGCAGCCTTATACTTTACGTACTTTATACATGGTATAGGAGCTTCTATATTAGGACAATATAAACAAGATTTTGCATCAATGTGGGGAGCAAAATTACTAGAAGATGGAACTTTTGATGTAAGTATGGTAGTTTCTGTAATTGCAGCACTTGGACTTGGACGTTTAATATCTCTTCCATTCTCAGGACCAATATCTGATAAATTCGGAAGAAGAATTAGTGGTATTATAGGTGTTATTTGTTATGCTTTATACTTAGGAGGAATAGTATTTGCTCCAAGTATGGCAGTGGGTTATATATTTGCTATAGTAGGTGGTATAGCTAACTCATTCTTAGATACTTGCGTATCACCATCATGTATGGAAATATTCCCAGAAAACGGATCTATAGCAAATATGTTTACTAAATTTTCAATGTCTATAGCACAATTCTTGTTACCATTTGGTATAGGATTTGTAGCTACAAGCATGTTACCATTTAGAACAATATTCTTAATTGCAGCAGTAGCAATAGCAATAGATGGTGTATTAATAGCAATATTACCATTCCCTAAAGCAAATGCTACAGCAGATGATGAAGGTAAACAAGAAGTTAAAAAAGAAAAAATGAAATTTACTCCAGCAAGTATAGCTTTAATATGCATAGGATTTACTTCTTCTTCAACTTTCATGATATGGTTAAACTGTAACCAAGAATTAGGTAGATTATATGGACTTGCTGATCCAAGTAAAATACAATCATTCTACGCTTTAGGAACAGTATGTGCAATATTAGTTTCATCAGTATTAATCAAAAAAGGATTAAAAGCAGCTAGAATACTTATAATATATCCAGCAATATCAGCAGCAATGCTTATAGCTATATACTTTATAAGAATACCTTCTATATGTTTAGTAGGTGGATTCGTATTAGGTTATGCAGCAGCAGGTGGAGTACTTCAACTTTGTGTATCAACTGCAAATGAAATGTTCCCTAAAGATAAAGGTAAGATAACTTCAATAGTTATGATCGCATCAAGTGTTGCAAATTACACTATATTAAATGTTGCATCTTACTTAACTAAAGTTGGTGGAGCTACTAACGGACCAACAAACGTTGTTTTACTTAACGTAGTAGTTACAGTAATAGGTGTATTACTTGCTATCTATGTAAATGTAGAAAGTGATAAAATGGAAAAACTTGAAAAGGCAGCTTAATTTGCTTAAAAACACATAAATATAAAATAGACTTTAAGACTTATTAATTTAAGTTTTAAGGTCTATTTTTTTTAGAAAAATATCGAATAAATTAAAATTCTTTAATAAATTATGAAAATTGATAGTATTTGTAAATTAAAATATATTTTTTTGGAAATAATTAGAAATAAATTATAAAAAATAAAGTAGAAGCAGTAAATTTTGAATTTAAAATACTCAGAAAATAACGAATTTTGCTTAAATAAAAAAAATCTAGATTGACAATTTATTTAAATTAGATAAAATTTAATATAAATAAAGAAATAAAATGTATTTTCTAAATTGAATCAGGATAATATATATTTATTAATACTTAAATGGAGGTAATGAAATGATTAGAAAAGATCTAAGCAAATTATATAGCTATTTCTATTTTATGTTCTGGGGCTTTTATTTTAGCGCTGGCTATTTTTATTGCAATAATATAAAAAATAAATCTTTTCTGATGAGTTCTAAATTGACCTACATTTAATATAAAATTTTAAAATTAGGTAAATAATTTTTATTTATAGAAGGAGAACTCGTGGGAGTTCTCCTTTTTAAATATTAAGGGAGTTGTAGGAGGATAATATGAATATAAGTTCAAAAACAAAGGTTTACAGTGTTATAGGCCACCCAGTTAGTCAAAGCTTTTCACCTAAGATACACAATTATTTATTCAATAAATACGGTATTGATGCCGTTTATGTAAGCTATGATGTAGACCCTGATCATGTAGGTGAGGCTATAAATGGAATAAGACATTTAGGCATAATGGGTACTAATGTAACAATACCTCACAAGATAGAGGTCATGAAATACTTAGATGAAATAGATGAAAGGGCTAAATTATTTGGGGCAGTAAATACTATCAAAAATGTAGATGGAAAGCTATACGGATATAATACAGATGGAACAGGGCTTACTAAATCACTTAAGGATGCAAGTGGTGAGACAATGGATGGAAAAAAAGTTCTAATAATAGGTGCAGGTGGAGCATGTAGAAGTATTGCAATACAGCTTGCTATAGAAAATGTAGCTTCAATAGAAATAGTAAATAGAAGTATCGAAAAAGCCCAATCGATAGTAGACACAATAAATGAGCATTTTGATACAAAGGCAATTGCGACATCTAAGATCATAACTCAAGAGGACATAGATAATGTAGATGTTTTGATAAATACTACACCAATAGGTATGGGAACAGATGAGTCACCAATAGATACATCTTTAGTGCCACCTAAAAATATGATAATAGCAGATGCTGTCTACAAGCCTCATGAAACAGCTTTTATTAAGTGGGGACTTAAACACGATTTAAAAATAGCTTATGGAATACAAATGCTTATAAATCAAGGAGTGCATTCTTTTAGTATATGGACAGGTGTTACACCTACATTAGAGGACACTCAAAATATATTGAAGATATTCTTAGAAGAACAACAAAAAAAATAAAAAATTCCCTATTAAAAAATAAGGAATTCAAATTGTATAAATATTGTTTAAAATAGTTTTTAGAAATAGGCTGCTTATTTTAAGGGATGTATTTAAGCAGCCTATAAATATATTATTAATATTCTAATTTAAATTAAATTGGGGAAAATAACTTATTTAGAATATTTTAAACATAAATATCAAGGTAATCGTGTTTAGTTAAAGTATTTATGATATTTCTACCTTCTTCAACACCTTCTATTATACGTCTAGCTCTAACACTATCTCCTATAGAAACTATTTCTACATTTGTATTACAATACTCTTCTTTTAAAGCTTCTAGTACAGGATTGTTAGATCTCATTCCTAAGCATACAAATCCATAATCGAATTCTAAATCTTCTAATCTTCCATCTGGATGTTCAACCAAGAATGCATTGTCTTTTACTTCAAGTAAACGAGTGCTAGTAAGTTGTTTTACTCCATGTTTGTTTAATAAGTCGAAAGTACCAACTTTTGATACTGGATCTATTCCATTTCCTATGATTGGAGCCATTTCAACTATAGAGCATTCAGCATTTCTTGGAGCGAAGAATTCTGCTACATCAAGACCAACTGCTCCACCACCGATTATAACAACTTTTTTACCTGTTAAATCTTCTGGATAATTTTCTACATTGTTTATCATGTCTAGTATAGAGAATACTTTAGAATTTTCTTTGGCCATTACTTCGTGAAGTCCTTTTATTGGAGGTAGTAATGGAGAAGAACCTGTAGCATTAACTATTAAGTTTGGTCTTAGATTTTTTATAAAGTCTACACTAGCTTCAGTGTTTTTAAATATATATAAATTTTCTAATTTTTCAGCTCTATTTATTAGATATTTAGGGAAGTCGTATAATCTCTTTTTATCTGGGATTTTTGAGATTTCAGTTGCAAGACCACCTAAAACATCTTTTTTCTCGATTAAGAATGTAGTACATCCGACTTCTGCAGCTGTACATGCAGCTTCAAGACCTGCAGTTCCTGCACCTATAACTACTACATTGCAAAGTCTTTTAACTTTTTGTTTTTTATAAAGCTCATCTTCATTTACAGATGGGTTTACAGTACATCTTATAGGTCTATTTATACCGATTCTGTTACCTGCACAACCTATATTACAAGATATACATTTTCTTATTTCATCTTCTTTGCCTAATTCTACTTTATTTACCCAGTTAGGATCAGCTATAAGTCCACGACCCATACCTATTAAGTCGGCATCTCCTCTTTCTAATATGTCTTCAGCTACTTGAGGATTTCTTATGTTACCCATTGTTATACAAGGTTTACCGAATTTTTCTTTTACTGCTTTTGCTAAATAAGATCTCCAACCATCTTTTAAGTAGTTAGAATCTATTTGGTATTGTATTGATCCGTTAAGAGCAGCAGATACGTCGAATATATCTACTTCATCGTTTAAGTATTCTAGGTATTCTAGGCAATCGTCGATTGTATTACCACCTTCCATAAATTCATCAGCACTTAAACGTAATAATATTGGGAAGTTAGGTCCTACATTTTTTCTAACTTCATCTATTACAAGTCTTGCAAAACGAGTTCTATTTTCTACAGAGCCACCGAATTCATCAGTTCTGTTGTTGTATAAAGGTGATAAGAATTGACTTATTAAATAAGAGTGTCCTGCATGTATTTCTACTGCATCAAAGCCTGCTGTTTGAGCTCTTTTAGCTGCTTCACCGTATTTTTTAACTATTTCGTATATTTCTTCTTTTTCAAGAGGTCTAGGGATTTCTCCGCCTGCCTTTGAAGGTATATTTGAAGAAGAAACTGGTTGCATTCCTGTTCTTGAAGACATAGCAGATGCTCCAGCATGATTTATTTGTATAGCTATTTTTGTTCCGTATTTGTGAACTCTTTCGCAAAGTTTGAATAATCTAGGTAAATAACTATCGTGGTCTATACGAAGTTGTGAAGTACCGTTTGATCCTTGAGGAGAAAATACGCTTGCATTTTCTACTATTATAAGTCCAGTACCGCCTTTTGCTCTTTGTTCATAATAATTAATATGTAAGAAACTCATTTCTCCGTTTTGTTCACCATAATTTGTACCCATTGGCATCATTACGATGCGGTTTTTTAAGTTCATATGTTTCACTGTTAAAGGTGAAAATATATTTTTATATTTGTGTGCCATTTTAGAACCTCCGTAAATTATATTTTGATTGATTATTATTTTTTATTTGTGTTTTGTTTGTTATTTTTTTATTTAAGATTATTCTAACAGCATTTATTTAAAATAACTAATAGCACTTTTTGTTATAAATTATAGATAAAAGTAATAGAAAAATGTTTTTTTGAAAAAAATACTTATAAATTATATTAGAATAAATATTTTTTTTGTTTTTAGAGAAATTTTTAAATTTATAAAAAAAATCTAAAAAAATTAGTGTTTATATAAATTTTATTTATGATTTATAGCTATATAAAAAATAAATTAATCACTTAAAAAATCGAAATATATATTGTATATTAATAATTAAGAAAGATATAAAAATTTGAGGTAGGTATTATGAATTTAAATCATTTACAATATTTTGTTAAATTAGCTCATTTGGAGCACTATACTAAAGCGGCTAAGGATTTATCTATAACACAGCCAAGTTTAAGCCATGCTATTTCTGCTTTAGAAGAGGAGCTGGGAACTAAGTTATTCGAAAAACAAGGAAGAAATGTTGTTCTTACAAAATATGGAAAAATATTTTTAAAATATGTAGAAAAGTCCTTAGACTATCTCCAAGAGGGGATAGATAAAACAAAGGCTTTGACTTGTTCTACAAGTGGAGTTATAGATTTAGGGTACATATACACTCTAGAGGCGGAATTTGTGCCTATGATAGTTAGAAGGTTTTTAAAGGAAAATGAAGATAAGAATTTTGGATTTACATTTTCGTCTTCAAATACAAAATCTATTATAGAAGGTCTAAAAAATGAGAGATTTGATATAGGATTTTGTTCAATGGTAGAAGATGAAAATAATATTGAATTTATAAAAGTAAAAGAAGAGGAATTAGTCGTTGTAGTTCCTAAAAATCACGAATTATCTAAGTACAAAGAAATTGACTTGATAAAAACTGTGGGATATAAACATATCGCTTTTACTAAATCTAGCGGTTTGAGACCTGTTGTAGACAATTTATTTAAAAAAATAAATAAAAAGCAAGATATATCTTATGAGGTCGAAAAGGATGAGTCTATGGCAGGATTAGTCGCAGAAGATTTTGGAATCGCTGTAATGCCAAATATTCCTTTCTTAAAGTATTTTAATGTAGATGTGATCAAATTAAAAAGTCCTGTGTACAGTAGAAATATATATATGGCTAAATTAAAGGATAAATACGTATCGCCGGCAGTAGATGAATTTAGTAAATTTGTACTAAAAAATTGTAATAGTCTATAGAGCAATATTTATGTATACAATATATAAAATTATATTTTATATTAAGTTATAATTTTTTGGTATAATAGTATTTAGTGATTTTAATGTTGGAAGGGAGATTTTAGGAGTATGAGTTATTTAAAGATTAGAAATGTAGAAATAGGAAAAGGAACCCCAAAAATAATTGCACCAATTTGTGATAAAACAAAAGAAGAGATATTAAAGACAGCGAAGAAATTTTCTATTATACCGGTAGATTTTGATATACTAGACATCGACATTGTAGAGTGGAGAGTTGACTGGTATGAATACTACAATGACTGTGAAAAAATTGAAGAAGTACTTGAAGATCTTAGAAAAATATTAAAAAATATACCACTTATATTTACAATAAAGACCAATAAAAGCCATGGAGAGGCTGATATAAAGGTAGAGGATTATGTGAATATATATAAAGAAGTTTGTGCAAGTAAGTTGGTCGATATTATAGATATTGAAGATAGCATTGGAAAAGACAACATGAAGGATATAATTGAATTTGCTAAGGATATGGGAACATATGTAATTGCAACTAATCATAATCTAACACATACTCCATCAAAGGCAGAAAGTATTGAAACGGCTAAGCAATTAGAAGATATGGGAGCTGATATTATAAAAATAATAGCAAAGCCACATAGCAAGTTAGATGTAGTTGAACTATTAGAGACAACGATTATTTTATCAGAGCATATAGTAAAGACTCCTATATGTGCAATATCAATAGGAGAAAAAGGTGGACTTAGCAGGATTTGTGGAGAATTTTTTGGATCATGTATAACTTATGGTGTCAATAGAAAGAAAAGTGCTCCAGGACAGCCTAATATTGAAGATTTAAGTAATTTACTCAAATTAATACATAAGAATATTGAAGCATAATGAGAAGTATTAAACTATAGATAAAATATATAAAAAAGAGCAGATAAATCAATTAGACTAAAGCATAATTTAGGTTTACTATCAAAATAAAACTAATTAAAAAGGGGAAAGAAAATGAAGAATATTGAAAATACTAGACAAAGAATTAGTGAATGTGATAGTAAAATAATAGAAATTCTGACAGAGAGAATGAATTATATTGAAGATATAATCGCATATAAAAAGGAACATGGTCTACCTATACTTCAAGAAGAATTCGAAGCTCAAAAAGAAATAAGCTTGATTAAGCAAGTAGAAAACAATAAGTTTAAAAATGAAATACTAGATGTATTTAGATATATTGTAGATAATGGTAAAAAAATACAAGCTAAAAACCTATTCTCATACAATATATTTTTAATAGGCTTTATGGGTGTTGGTAAAAGTACAGTATCTTCTTACTTAGGACATATGCTATCTATGGAGGAAATAGAAACTGATGCTCATATCGTAAAAATGGAAGGTATGACAATAAATGAAATGTTTAGTAGACGTGGAGAAGAATATTTTAGACAATGTGAAACTAATACGCTTATATCTTTAAAACAAAAAGAAAATACTATTATATCATGCGGTGGTGGTATGGCGCTTAGAGATATAAATGTAGAATATATGAAACAAAGTGGTAAGGTAGTATTACTTACAGCTTCTCCAGAAACTATATTTGAACGTGTAAGATACAGCAATGAAAGACCTATATTAAATGGTAACATGAATGTAGAGTTCATTGCAGATTTAATGAAAAAACGTGAACCTAAATATTTAGATGCATGCGATATTATAGTATCTACTGATAATAAGACAATAAATGAAATTTGTGAAGAAATAGTTAGTAAGCTTATAAAATCTGAATAATATGTTTAAATTTAAATTACTAGGTAATAATTTAATAGTTATTATTTGGTAACTTTTTTTATCTATTTTTTACAAATTAATAATATAAAAATTATATAAATATAACAAAATATATGTAAAATAAAAGTATAAATAGAATTTTTAATTAAAAAATAAAAGTATAAGCTCGAAATTTATTTGTAGAGGATAAAGAAATTAAAGTAAAAAAATATAAGAAATTAAAAAATAAAGAAAATTTCAAAATTTATTTTTTTATTTGTTTGGAATGTTGAAAATGCTTTAATATATTGCTATAATTTAGTAAAATACAATTAGGTAAGGTGGGTACACATGAACAATATAGAAAAAATAAGAGCAAAAATAAGTATGTATGATGATGAAATTATAAAAATTTTATCAAAAAGAATGGATTGTATCGATGAAATAATAGAATACAAAAAAGAAAATGGTATGCCAATACTACAACCTGAATACGAAGGTAAAAAAGAAATAGCATTATGCAAAAAATTAAAAGACAACAAATACCAAGATGAAATAATGAACGTATTTAGATATGTAGTTAAAAACGCTAAAAAATATCAAGCTAAAAACTTATTCCCATATAATATAATGTTAATAGGATTCATGGGATGTGGTAAGAGTACTATAGCAAGCTACTTAAGCCATATACTTGAAATGGAAGATTTAGAAACTGATGACTTCATAGTAAAAAGAGAAGATATGACAATAAATGAAATATTTCAAAGAAAAGGAGAAGACTATTTCAGAGCTTGTGAAACTAATGCATTAAAAGAACTACAAACTAGACAAGGAATAATAATTTCTTGTGGTGGTGGAATGCCAATGAGAGACGAAAACGTAGATTTAATGAAACAAAATGGTAAAATAGTATTACTTACAGCTTCTCCAGAAACTGTATACAACAGAGTAAAATACAGCAATCAAAGACCTTTATTAAATGGAAATATGAATGTTGAATACATAAGCGATTTAATGGCAAAACGTCAAGATAGATATGAATCTATAGCAGATATAGTAGTAAGTACAGATGACAAACCTATACATGTTATAGCAGAAGAAGTAGTAAGTAAGTTAGCTACTTTATAAGATATAAAATTAAGAAGAGCTAAAATCCTTTCTTTATTATATAATTTAGGAAGGATTTTATAATTTTTGAATAAATATTTTATATAAAGTCAAAAATAATTAAAACATAATCAACTAAAATATCTAAAAACTTGTTTAGTTAAGATAATATATGATATTATAGTATATATGATTAATCAAAATATATATTATAACTTGACAATTTGAGTTACATATATATAATAAAACTGATAAAACATAAGAAATTTATTTAGATGGAGGAATAATAATGGTAACAGCAGGAGATTTTAGAAAAGGTGTAACTTTTGAAAAAGATGGTCAACCATGTTTAGTAGTTGACTTCCAACATGTTAAACCAGGAAAAGGTGCAGCGTTCGTAAGAACAAAATATAAAAATTTAAAAACAGGAGCTATAAGAGAAGAAGCTTTCAACCCAAGTGATAAATTCCCAAAAGCAATAATAGAAACAAAACAAATGCAATATTTATACAATGACGGTGAATTATATTACTTCATGGATGAAGAAACTTTTGATCAAATACCACTAAACTATGATCAAGTTGAAGATGCTATAAAATTCTTAAAAGAAAATGAAGTAGCTACTATAAGATTCTACCAAGGACAACCATTCCAAGTAGAAGCTCCAAACTTTGCAGAATTAGAAGTAACAGAAACTGAACCAGGAATAAAAGGTGATACAGCAAGTAACGTTACTAAAGCAGCTACAGTAGAAACAGGAGCAGTAGTTCAAGTACCTTTATTCATAAATGAAGGAGATAAAATAAAAATAGATACTAGAACTGGAGAATATTTATCAAGAGTTTAATATTTTAGCATAAAAAAAGCTTATATATCTAATATTAATGGTATATGAGCTTTTTTAAAACATATAGGAAGTCTTTATTCTAAAGATTTTAAAAAAATGCAAAGGAGAGATTTATCATGAAAAAACTAGGTGAAGAGGTTGCATATTTAAAAGGTTTAGCTGAAGGATTAGATATCGATGATAAGACTAAAGAAGGTAAAATGATCTGCAAAATTGTAGATGTATTAGATAGTTTTGCAGGTATAGTACAAGATTTAGAGTATTCAGTAGAGGATTTAGAAGATCAAGTAGAAGAACTAGAATATGAAATAGAAGAATTACAACAAGAAGTAGAAGACTTAGAAGAATGGTTATACGATGAAGACGATGACTATGAAGAAGATGACGAAGACGACTACGATGATGAATACGACGAAGACGAAGATTACGATGAAGATGATTTAAGCTATATAGAAATGGAATGCCCAAATTGTTCAGAAGTTGTAGAAATCGATGAAGAATTACTATTCGATGATTCAGTAGATGTAGTTTGTCCAAATTGCCATGCTGTAATATTATCTTCTGAAGACGACTGTGATTGCGGTTGCGGATGTGGTTGTGAAGACGAAGAAGATTATGGAGATGACTGTGGTTGCGGTTGTGGCTGTGAAGACGGAGATGACGGTTGTAATTGCTAATAATGAATGTTTAGTTTAAAAAGCACCTATGAAGTTCAAATCTTCATAGGTTTTTTAAAGTAAATATGTTTTAATTACAATACGACCCGAAATCAATTTAATAGAACAATTAATAATTTAGATGGAGGATAATTAATGAAAATAAATAAAAAAATATTAAATAATATAGAGATGTTTGAAGAAATAATAAATTACAAATTTAAAGATAAAAATTATATACTAGAAGCTTTGACACATAGTTCTTATTCAAATGAAAATAAGAACTGTCCTTTCAATGAAAGACTAGAATTTTTGGGGGACTCAGTTTTGAGCATAGTTATAAGTGATTATCTATTTAAAAAAGAAAAAAATTTACCAGAAGGAGAGCTTACTAAGATCAGAGCAAATATAGTTTGTGAGGAATCTTTAAGTGAGATATCTAAAAATATACATTTAGGTAAATATATGTTTTTAGGAAAGGGTGAAGAGGCTACAGGTGGTAGAGAGAGAATCTCAATACTTGCAGATGCTTTAGAAGCCGTTATAGCAGCTATTTATCTAGATGGAGGAATGGAGCCTGCAAGAGAGTTTATTTTAAGTTATATGGATAAGATAATAAGTGATTCTATAAAAGGTAAAATATTTAGAGATTACAAAACATGCTTGCAAGAAGTGCTACAAAGCAATGGAGAAAATAATATCTGGTATAAATTAGTAGATGAAAAGGGTCCAGACCACAATAAAACATTCGTTATGGAAGTCGGCATAAACGATACTGTTTTAGGAAGAGGAGAAGGCAAGAGTAAAAAGGACGCAGAACAAGTAGCAGCAAAATGCGCATTAGATAAAAGAGTATAAGGTGGAGGATATTTATATGAAAAAGAGAATAATACCTATATTCGTTCCACATAGAGGATGTCCTCACGATTGTATTTTTTGCAATCAAAAGAAAATAACAGGAGTAAGTACTGAAGTTACAGCAGAGGACGCTAGAAATATAATAGAAGAATGTCTAGAGACTATAGATGAGGATACTGATGTAGAGATAGCGTTTTTCGGTGGAAGCTTCACTGCTATAGAAGAAGAATGCCAAAATAAATTACTAGCAGTTGCAAAGGAATACGTAGATAAGGGATTAGTACATGAAATTAGAATGTCTACAAGACCGGATTGTATAAGCGATAGGATTTTAGAGAGATTAAAAAAATATAAATCTAGCATAATAGAGCTAGGAGTTCAATCTATGGACGAAAAGGTGCTTATAGATAGCGTCAGAGGACACGATATAGATTCAGTAATAAGAAGTTCACATTTGATAAAAAAACACGGCATAAAGCTAGGATTGCAGATGATGGTAGGGCTTCCTTCTGATACAGAAGAAAAATGTATAAATACAGCTAGAGAATTTATAAAATTAAAGCCAGATTGTGTAAGAATATATCCTACATTAGTAGTTAGAGAAACTGGACTGGAAACTCTTTTAGCAGAGGGTAAATATACGCCGTTTACTTTAGAGGAATGTATAAATATTGTAAAAAAACTATTAGTTTTATTTTATGTAAACAATATAAATGTAATTAGAGTAGGGCTTCAAGCTACAGACGACATACAATTAGGTAAAGGAGTCGTAGCAGGACCTTATCACCCTGCTTTTAGAGAGCTTACTGAAAGCGAGATGATAAAGGACTTTTTGGATTACATTGTTTTAGAAAATAAAATAGAAGGAGATTTAGTTGTAAAGACAAACAATAAAAATATTTCTAAAATAATTGGAAATAAAAAATCAAATAAAATATACATGAAACAAAAATACAATATAAATTTAAAGACTGTTCCAGAAAATTTATCAAAAGAAGAGATAATTATATCTTCAAACAAGGGAGAGTTTTCTGTGAAGATGGATCAAATTTACGATAAATTACTAGATATATATAACCTTTAATATTGAAGGGAGATGAAAACGTGCATTTAAAGAGACTGGAATTAAAGGGATTTAAGTCTTTTCCAACAAAGACAGAGATAAATTTTAACGAAGGAATAACAGCGATTGTAGGACCAAATGGAAGTGGAAAAAGCAATATATCCGATGCAGTAAGATGGGTTTTAGGTGAGCAAAGTATAAAAAGTCTTAGAGGAGATAAGCTAGAAGATGTTATATTTGCAGGTACAAGCGATCAAAAGCCTATGAATTACTGTGAAGTAGCTCTGACTATAGACAATAGTGATGAAAAATTAGACATAGATTTTAGTGAAGTTACTATAAAGAGAAGAGCCTATAGAAATGGAGAGAGTGGTTTCTTTTTAAATGACAAGGCGTGTAGATTAAAGGACATAAAGGAATTACTACTAGATACAGGAATAGGTAAGGATGGATATTCTATTATAGAACAGGGAAAGGTAGACGAAATTTTGAGCAATAACCCTGTCAATAGAAGAAAAGTTTTCGATGAGGCTTGTGGAATATCAAAGTACAGATATAAAAAGCTCGAAGCAGAGAGAAATTTAAAAAATACTAAGGAAAACCTAGAGAGAATAGAGGATATCTATATAGAGATAGAAAATAGAATAAAGCCTCTTTTTAATCAACAAAAAAAAGCTCTTAAGTATTTAGATCTTAGAGAAAGCTTAAAAAAACTTGAAGTAAATAATTACATCAGGGAAATCAAAAAAATAGATCAAGAATTAGCCGAAATTACGAAGCACAAAGCTATACTAGTCAAAGAATTAAATGAAAAAGAAGAAATAAAAGAGAAAATGGAAAAAAATATAGATTTGACTAATGAAGAAATTGAAAAGCTAGAGGAAAATATAGCTAGATTAAATGAATATATAGAATCTATAAAAAATGTAATAAATCAAAATGACTCTCAAATTTCTTTAATAAACGAGAGAATCAGTAATTCGAAGCTAAATATAGAAAACAATCAAAAAACTCTAGAGGATTTTGAACTCAAATTAGCAGAAGACAAGAACAAATTAGTAGAGCTAAAACAAAAGAGAGAGCTAGAAAAAAGAGAAATTGAAGTATTAGAGCAAAATATTTCAGAAGTTGAAAAAGAAAGCAACAAGAAGGAGCAAAAGTTAAACGAATTAAATAAGAACATAGAAGTACTAAAGGACAATATAATTACTTACTTAAATGAAAAACAAGAGTTGAGCAATAATTTATCGACCTTGAGTGCAAATACTGAAAATATCAACCTTAGAAGTGAAACTATTGAAAATAATATTTTAGAGATAAAAGCTTCATTAGAAGAAAAAAATTCTATCTATAGACAAAAAGAAGAAAGTGTAATCCAGATGAAAAATAATTTAAAGGAAAAGAATTCTTCTTTAAACAATTTAAAAAACGATTTAGAGGATTACAAAAATCAAAATAAAAATATAGATATAAAAATACAAAACAACAACTACACTCTAAAGGAATGTTCTTCAAAGCTTCAAATATACGTAGATATGGAAAGACATTACGAAGGCTTTAATAGGGGTGTAAAGGAAGTATTAAAAAACAAAAATCTATCTGGAATATGTGGCGCATTAGGACAGGTTATAACTACTAAGGAAGAATACGAAAAGGCTATAGAGGCTGCCTTGGGAGCTTATATGCAAAATATTATAACAGTAGATCAATACGCCGCTAAAAATGCTATAAATTACCTTAAAAAAAATAATCTAGGTAGAGTTACTTTTCTTCCTATGAATGTAATTAAATCTAAAAAAATAAATGAAAATACTATAAATTCTAAGACTGAATATATAAAAATAGCGAGTGACTTAGTATCATTTGATGAAAAGTACAGAGATATAGTCGAGAGTATATTGGGTAGAACTATAGTAATAGACAATATAGACAATGGTATTAAATTCGCAAATGAGACTAATCATAAATTTAAAGTGGTGACTTTAGATGGAGATATATTAAATCCAGGAGGTTCTCTTACAGGAGGAAGCTTAAAGATAAGCACTAATATCCTTTCTAGAAAGAGACTTATAAAGGATTTTGAAGATAAAATAGAAAAAATAAAAATAGAAAATCAACAAAATGCTAAGTCTAAGGAATTGATTTTAAATTCAATTAAAGAAGTAAGAGAAAACATATCGAGCTGTGAAGAAGAAATAAATGATCTTGAAAAGGACATCGTAAAACAAAACACTAAGCTGAAATCAATCGATTATGAGAGAGCTTCTTTAAATGAAAATATAAGCAAGCTAGAAAAAGAAAAAACTGGTCTTAGCTCGAATTTAGATTATACATCTAATAAAATAAAGACGATTGAAGAAAAAATAAAAGAAATCGAGCGAAAGGAAGCTGAAAATAAAAGACAAATAGACAGCTTGACTAGTACTAAGGAGCTTCAAAGCGATGATTTTGAAGAAGAAAAGAAAAAAATAGAAGGCTTGAAATTAGATTTTGTTCAAAAAAGTGAAATATTTAAGTCTACAGATGCTGAAATAAAGAGAATCGACGGAGAAATAAGCTACAGAACACAAAAAATCGAAGAAAATAAAAATACCATAAAAAAATTACAAAAGGAAATAGAGGATCTACAAAGTGAATCTAAAATTCAAAAAAGAGAAAGCGACAATTTAAACGAGCAATTGAGCGAAAAGCATAGAGAGCTAGATGGTAAAAATCAAGCGAAAACTAAGCTTAAGGAAACAATAGCTGATTTAAATAAAAAATTAAAATCATTTGAAAGACAAAATATGGAGCTTAGACAAAGTGAATTTAAAATAGATTCAAAAATAGAGAGATTATCTGCAAATAAGGAAAATTACACTAATAGGCTATTTGAGGATTACGATTTAACTTATGTAAAAGCTCTAGAATTAAAAGATGACTCTATCGAAATAAATAAAAAAATACTTGAATCGATAAAAAGAGAGATAGCAAGCCTTGGAAATGTAAATATAGACTCTATACAAGAGTACAAGGAGACTAAGGAGAGATACGACTTCTACAGTGAGCAAAAGGCTGACCTAGAGGAATCTATAAATGCCATAGAAAAAATTATAAGCGAGCTAGAAGTGAATATGAAGGTTCAATTTAAAGAACAATT
>NZ_JAXEWM010000145.1:0-5144 GCF_034113885.1 Intestinibacter sp. | reverse complement strand
ATATTCAGACGAGCAAATAGTCAATTACAACAAGAAAATAGATTCGTTTAACTCAAAAATTAAAAGCTATTGTCAGACAAAATCAAACGTGAAATTTATAGATACGACAAGTGGATTTGTCGCTTCGAATGGATATTTAATTAACTGTGAGTCTGATGGACTTCATATAGCTTGGGATTTTAATAGCAAGTATTTTAACAATATAAAACAAGCGATTATCGAGGCTTATTAGATTTTTGAATGTACATATAAATAGCTCCCACAGTAATAGAATTTATTACTATGGGAGCTTTTGCTGTCTAATTATCTTATGAAACTAGTTTTTATTTTGTCCTCTTTGATTGGCATTTGAACGCCGGCTTTTTTACCTGCTTCTATAGATTTTAGTAACCAAGCCATGTTTCTACCTAGAGTTCTCATTATTTGAAGGCCTTCAAGGTCTTGCATAACGTCTTCTGGAGTGTTTCCGTGAACCATGTTCCAGTAGCATGAGCTTACTAAAGGCATGTTAGATATTGTAAAATGTTTAGATAATTGGTCTAAAGTTGCTGTAGTACCAGCTCTTCTAGCACTTGCAACTACTGCAGCTGGTTTGTATTGTAGAGCTGCACTTGATGAGAAGAACAATCTATCCATAAATGAAGTTATCATACCTGATGCAGATGCATAGTGAACTGGAGAGCCGACTATGATTCCGTCTGCTTCTTTTGCTTTAGATGCGCATTCGTTTACAGTATCGTCGAATTTGCATTTTCCTGTTTTTCTGCAGAAGCCACATCCCATACATCCTGCGATTGGCTTGTTTCCAACGTGGAATATTTCAGTTTCTATGCCTTCTTCGTTTAGTGCTTTAGCGACTACGCTTAAAGCTGTGTAAGTACATCCTTCTTTCTTTGGACTTCCATTTATTAGTAAAACTTTCATAAATTAATACCCCCTTGATATGAATTGTTGTTTTTGAAATACAAATATTATTATATCAGTTATTTTATGGAAAATACACGATTATATAAAAAATAGAAATTTGGGAATAATAAGGATAGAGGATTGATTTCAAAAAAATTATTTTATAACAAAAAATATTTATTAATCAAAAAAATTACATATACTAAATTGTAAGATTAATATTATAAACATAAATAGGAAAATTTAACCTTAAAAACGTTGAGATTTAAGTATTTTTTATCTTTTATATTAAAAATATATTTTTTCTGTAAAAACATTGAATTTTAGTCGGGATTGCTATATAATATCAATGTTAGTTTAGTAATTTTAAACTTTAAGTTTAGAAATAAATAAAAAATAGTTTAACAATATAAGAAAAAAGTTTACTTTTAATAAGAATTATTTTAATTTAAAACTATAAGTATGGGAGGCCTAAATATGGATATTGGGAGCAAGATAAAGAGTATGCGTATGGAAAAGCAGTTAACCCAAGAAGAATTGGCCAACAGATGTGAGCTTTCGAAGGGATTTATATCGCAACTTGAAAACAACCTTACATCTCCATCGATAGCGACTTTGATCGATATTTTGGAGATTTTGGGGACGAATTTGAGGGAATTCTTTAATGAGATAGACCCAGAGAGAATAACTTTTAAGAAGGAAGATATGTTTGAGACAGACGATGAGGAGTTAAAATACCATTTGAAGTGGTTGATTCCAAATTCGCAAAAGAATATGATGGAGCCGATTATTATAACTTTGCATCCAGGAGGACAATATAAGGAAGAAAAGCCACATGAGGGAGAGGAATTCGGATTTGTGATTGCTGGAAATATTTTACTACACTTGGGTGACAGAGTTAATAAGGTAAAAAAGGGTGAGAGTTTTTACTTCAAGCCTAGAATGAATCACTATATATCAAACCCTGGAAAGACTCAGGCTAAGGTGATATGGGTGAGCACTCCGCCATCTTTTTAGAGTTATGATGACGGACATGAGCAAGACACAAAAGTAAGAGAAGAGGTGTATAGAAAATTATGGCAAATTCAGAAAATATTATTGAGTTAAAAAATATAACAAAACAATACGACGACCTTGTTGTACTAGATAATTTAAACCTTGATATAAAGAAAAACGAATTTTTAACTTTATTGGGACCTTCAGGATGCGGGAAAACAACTACTTTAAAGATAATAGCTGGTTTTGAGCATGCTGATGTAGGTGAAGTGATGTTTGAAGGGAAAAATGTAAACGACATACCACCTTATCAAAGACAGGTAAATACAGTTTTCCAAAAATATGCATTATTTCCACATATGAACGTGTATGAAAATATAGCTTTTGGGCTAAAAATAAAGAAGATGGATAAAAAAACAATAGACACTAAGGTCAAGGAAATGCTAAAGCTTGTGGCACTTGAAGGCTTCGAGAAGAGATCAGTAGAGTCGCTAAGTGGTGGGCAACAACAGAGAATCGCCATAGCAAGAGCGCTAGTTAACGAGCCAAAGGTACTTCTTTTAGACGAACCTCTAGGAGCACTTGACTTAAAGTTAAGACAGGAGATGCAAAGAGAGCTTAAAAAAATCCAACAAAAATTAGGAATAACTTTCGTATTCGTAACACACGACCAAGAGGAAGCACTTACAATGTCAGACACAATCGTAGTTATGAACAAAGGTAAAATTCAACAAATGGGGACACCACAAGACATCTACAACGAACCTAAGAACTCATTTGTAGCGAAATTTATCGGAGAAAGTAATATAATAGACGGAATTATGCTTGAAGACTACAAGGTTAAATTCTGTGATAGAGAATTTGAATGCGTGGACTTCGGATTTGATAAAAACGAAAATATAGAAGTCGTAATAAGACCAGAGGACATCAAGATGGTCGACCCAGAAAAGGGAATGATAAAGGGACTAGTGACATCTGTTGTGTTCAAAGGTGTTCATTATGAAATAACTGTAGAAGAAAACGGAAGAACTTGGTATCTTCACAACACAAAAATGGCAGAAGAAGGAAGTATGCTAGGTATGGACATATACCCTGAAGATATACATATAATGAGAAAGGTAATCGACGAATAATTTATCGAGGTGAGTGATAATGAAAAGACAAAAATCTCAATCAAGATTAGCAACTCCTTACGTTATATGGAGTGCGCTTTTTATAGTAATACCTTTAATATTAATAGTTTTCTTCAGTTTCACAACACAAGTAAACGGTAGCTATGTGTTCACACTAGATAATTTTCACAAATTTTTAGCGCCAATGTACTTCAAGGTTGTCAAAAGATCGCTAACTTTGGCGGTTATATCTACAGTTTTATGTTTAATAGTAGGGTATCCAACAGCCTACTTGATCACTAAGGCAAAACCTAGCAGAAGAGGGACATTACTTCTACTTTGCATATTGCCTATGTGGATGAATTTCCTACTTAGAACTTACGCTTGGGCAGCTCTTTTAGGAAAAAACGGATTTATAAATACTCTACTTGGAGCTATAGGCCTTGGACCTATAAATATATTATACACAGACACAGCTGTTTTATTAGGTATGGTTTACAACTTCCTACCATTTATGATACTGCCAATACACACAGCTCTATCAAAAATGGACCAAGATTTAATAAACGCAGCAAAGGACCTTGGAGCAAATGGTGCCCAAGTCTTCACAAAGGTAATATTCCCACTTAGCTTACCTGGAGTTGTATCAGGGATTACGATGGTGTTTATGCCAGCTGTATCAACATTCGTAATATCAAAGCTTCTAGGTGGAGGACAATATTACTTAATAGGAAACTTAATCGAACAACAATTTATGTCAGTAGGAGATTGGCATTTTGGATCAGCAATATCAATATTCATGATGATCATAATACTTATCTCTATGGCAATAATGAATAAATACAGCAACGGATCAGACAAGGAAGGCGGTGGATTACTATTATAAAGAAAATTTTTTCAAACGGATATTTATTTTTGGTGTATGTATTTTTATACCTACCAATAGTTACTTTAGCAGTATTTTCATTTAATAATTCAAAATCCATGGCTGTCTGGAACGGTTTCACATTGGATTGGTACCACACTTTATTTGAAAATGAGAGAATGATGACGGCTCTTTACTATACATTATTAGTTGCGGTGATAGCGACAATTATATCGACTATAGTTGGAACTATAGCGGCTATAGGAATACACAAAATGAGAAACGGCAGAAAAAAAGACATCTTGCTTAATGTAAACTATCTGCCTGTTTTAAACCCAGATATCGTAACTGGGGTGTCTATGATGACTCTATTTGTATTTTTAAGTGTAAATTTTGGTATGACTACGATGCTTTTATCTCACTTGGTGTTTGATATACCATATGTAATACTATCTGTTCTACCAAAATTAAAACAACTACCTGCAAATATAGAGGAGGCGGCGCTTGACTTAGGTGCGACACCATGGTACGCACTTAGAAAAATAATTTTACCACAAATAAAACCAGGTATAATATCTGGGGCGCTTATGGCGTTTACAATGTCTATAGATGACTTCGTAATAAGTTTCTTCACAACAGGAAACGGTGTGACAAACTTATCAATAGAAATTTACTCAATGACAAGAAGAGGTATAAGTCCTGAGATAAACGCGCTTTCTACATTGATGTTTATAGTGGTTTTAGCATTGCTTATAGCTTCTAACGTGATTGGAAATAAAAAGGCCGCCGTTGAGAATTAGGCTGTGGCTGAATGGATGGCGATCAGACGCTTAGGAGATTGGAACAAAATTAAAAATAATAAATAAATTTTTGATAAATAAGGGAGGTTTCTAATAATGAAGTTAAAAAAATTAGTTGCATTAGCATGTACATTTGTGATGACAGCAAGTATGTTAGCTGGATGTGGAGGTTCTAAAAAATCTAGTGAAGTTCTAAACATATACAATGTGGGGGATTATATAGATCCAGCGCTAACTGAGAAATTCACTAAAGAAACAGGAATAGAAGTAGTTTACGAAACTTACGACACTAATGAAGGTATGTACCAAAAATTAAAGAGTGGTTCTTCAAATTACGATTTAATTTTCCCATCAGATTATATGGTGAATAAATTAATAAATGAAGAAATGGTACAAGAAATAGATTATAAAAATATACCAAATTACTCACAAATAATGGATTCTTTCAAACACCCAGTTTACGAT
>NZ_JAXEWM010000144.1:0-7521 GCF_034113885.1 Intestinibacter sp. | reverse complement strand
TAGTAAAGGACCTTTTTTTCAACACTCCAGTTAGAGCTAAGTTTTTAAAATCTACTCATGCTGAAACTATAAACATAAGCGACTTAGTAAACAAACTTGCAATTGGAAATCCAGCAGTCAGACTAAAATATATAAACAACTCAAAGCTTATGCTAAATACACCTGGAGATGACAAGTTAATAAACGTAATAAGAAGTATATACGGCAAGGACATAACTGAGAATTTAATTGAGCTAAATTACGAAGACGACAAGATAAAGATATACGGCTATATCGGAAATAACAACATTTATAGATCTAATAAAAACCTACAGCATATCTACATAAACAATAGATATGTAAAAAGCAAGGTTATTTTAGATGCAATAAATGAAAGCTACAAAGGTATAATACCTATAAATAAATTTGCAGTATGCTTTTTAAATATAGAGCTAAATCCAAATGAAATAGATGTAAATATTCACCCTACGAAGCTAGAGGTCAAATTCCAAAACGAAAAGGACATCTATATAGCTATAAGGGATATAGTAAAGAACAAATTACTAAACATCAGCTTAATAGGAAAATATAAATCGTATTCTGAAAATACACCAGAAATTAATAAGCAAGATGAAAATAAATCTGCAAATGTTAAAAATAATGTAAATGAAGGATATACAGAGAAAAAGTCTAATTTATTAGATGTAAGAGAAAAAAAAGAAGAGTACACTGTAGATGAGAGAAATGATCTATCTACCTTTAAATCATTTAAAGAAGCTTTAGAACAAAATGAGCAAGAAAAAAATGATTACTACAGCGACAAGGGCTACGTTGAAGAGAAAAACTACAACGTGGAGAATTTAACATTTGAACAGACAAATACAGAAGAAAAACCTCCTGCGCCTGTAGAAGACGATACTCTAGAAAAAATACTAGATAACTCACAAAGCACTAGCTTTAGAGCCAGCGATTACAAGGTAATAGGTACAGTTTTAAATACCTATATAGTTCTAGAAAAAGGGACTTCTATGTACCTGCTAGATCAACACGCTGCCCACGAAAAAATACTATACGAAGAGTACATGAATAAATTCAAACATCAAAATATAGATATGCAGATGCTACTAGATCCAATCGTGCTAGAGCTATCGAGTGTAGATATGCTAGATGTCGAAAAAAATTTAAATTTATTTATGAAATTTGGTTTTGAAATCGAGATATTTGGAAATAATCATATTATGGTAAGAGGTGTACCTAATATTTTCGGAGTGGCTCAGTCAGAGAAGTTCGTATTTCAGATAATCGACAATATAGGAGACTTAGAGAGCAGCTACGATTTAAAGCTAGACAAGATAGCATCTATGGCATGTAGAGCAGCCATAAAGGCAAACGACAAGATTCACTTTGAAGAAATAGACTCTCTACTTTCAAAGATGGAAAAATGCGAAAATCCATTTACCTGCCCACACGGTAGACCATCTATAGTAGAAATATCTAAAAAAGAAATAGAAAAGATGTTTAAAAGAATTATGTAAAACATACAGTAATATGAGAATTGAGGAAGGAATATAATGAATAAAATACCACTTATAATACTTACGGGGCCAACTGCAGTTGGGAAGACAGATTTATCGATTAAATTGGCAAAATCACTAGACGCTGAGATAATATCAGCAGACTCTATGCAGATATATAAATACATGGATATAGGTAGCGCAAAGGTTACAGAGGAAGAGATGGATGGAGTAGTTCACTACATGATAGATGAAGTTACTCCAGATGTTCCTTTTTCAGTATCTGAATTTCAATCTAGGAGCGAAAAGTATATAGATGAAATTCACGCAAAAGGAAAAAATATAATTGTAACAGGTGGAACAGGTCTATACCTAAATTCACTTATATACGATATGGACTTCGCAAAATCAAATGCAAACAGCGAGATAAGAGAAAAGCTAGAGGCAGAATTAAAAGAAAACGGCATAGATTACATGCACGAAAAATTAAAATCTCTAGATGAGGAAGCAGCAAATAGAATCCATAAAAACAACACTAAAAGAGTCATAAGAGCTATAGAAGTATGTCTAAGTGGACAAAAGATGAGCGATTTTTCAAAGGACTTAAATTACAACGAAAAATACAAGCCTATAATAATAATTTTAAATAGAGATAGAGAAGTTCTATACGATAGAATCAACAGAAGAGTCGACATAATGCTTGAAAACGGACTTCTAGACGAAGTAAAAAGCCTTCTAAAAATGGGATATAAAAAAGACATGATTTCCATGCAGGGAATAGGCTACAAAGAGCTAATAAAATATTTAGACGGCGAGTATACTTACGAAGAGGCTGTAGAAATCATTAAAAGGGATTCGAGAAGATATGCAAAGCGCCAAATAACTTGGTTTAAAAGATATCAAGATGCTAAATGGTTCGACTTAGATAAGTACCAAGATGTGGAAAAATTAAAAGAAGATATCGTCAATCATGTTGAAAATTCGCTTAAAATTGTATAAAATAATATTAGATAGTTAAATTTTTAGCTATTTAAATAAAAAATATAAGGGAGGGCATTTAAAAATGAAAAACACAGTTTTAAATTTACAAGATTTATTTTTAAACAATGCTAGAAAAGAAAGAATACCAGTTACTATATTCTTAATGAATGGTGTACAAGTAAAAGGTAATGTAAAGGGATTTGATAGTTATATCATATTACTTGAAGGTGAAAATAGACAACAAAATATGATATACAAACATGCAGTTTCAACAATTGTACCAAGCAAATACATAAATTTA
Organism: Intestinibacter sp.; assembly: GCF_034113885.1. GTDB lineage: Bacteria > Bacillota > Clostridia > Peptostreptococcales > Peptostreptococcaceae > Intestinibacter. The sequence goes on along the minus strand of NZ_JAXEWM010000144.1, from coordinate 4,746 downwards.
CAAAATCAACAAAACAGTAGATAATTTTATATAAAAAATAAAATCTATTACATATAATTAATAAAAAGGTACTTATGCGAATTAATAACAATTTGTTAATTTGCATAAGTACCTTTTTTTCTGTCTTGAACTAAAAAATACAGTGTGTTAAAATTTTAAATGTTGGATAATTATAGATAAAAGTTAAATTATTATAGATTATAAAAAATTAATATAGGAGAGAACAATGCTAAAAGAAACTAGTGAATTATTAAAACAATTTTACGAATTAGATGAAGAGACATTTAAGTTATCAGAAGAAGTAATGGAGGATATAAAGGAAAAATTCGATGAAATAAAGGAAATCAGAGAATTTAATCAATACAAGGTATTAAAGGCTATGCAAGAGGCTAACTTGGCTGACAACCATTTTAACTGGACTACTGGATACGGCTACAACGATATAGGTAGAGAAAAAGTAGAAGAAATCTACGCAAATGTATTCGGAGCAGAAGATGCTTTAGTCAGACCTATAATAGTAAATGGAACACATGCCCTTAGTCTATGTGTACAAGGACTAGTAAGACCTGGAGATGAAATACTATCAATTACAGCTACTCCATATGACACATTACAAGGTGTAATAGGAATTAGAGAAGAAAAAGGATCTCTAAAGGAATACGGGGTTACTTACGATGAAGTTGATTTTTTAGAAGATGGAAATATAGATTTAGAAGGAATCAAGAAAAAAATCAACGACAGAACTAAATTAGTAATGATACAAAGATCTAAAGGATATTCATGGAGAAAATCTTTGAGTATACAAGATATAAAAGAAGCTATAGATGTAGTAAAATCTGTAAATAAAGACATAATAGTAATGGTAGATAACTGCTACGGCGAGTTTTTAGATACAAAGGAACCTACAGAAGTAGGAGCTGACATAATGGCTGGCTCACTTATAAAAAATCCAGGAGGAGGATTAGCTCTAACTGGAGGATATATAGCAGGTAGAGCTGATTTAGTAGAGCTTATATCTTATAGATTGACTTCACCTGGAATAGGTAAAGAATGTGGACTTACTTTTGGAACTACAAGAAACGTACTTCAAGGGTTCTTCATGGCACCATATGTTACATCTCAAGCTGTAATGGGAGCTATATTCTGTGCTAGAGCTTTTGAAAAATTAGGATACGAAGTCCTTCCTAAATACGATGATTTAAGAAGCGACATAATACAAGTTGTAAAGCTTCACAATGCTGAAGAGGTAATAAGCTTCTGCCAAGGAGTACAAGCAGCAGCGCCAGTAGACTCTCATGTAAAACCAGTTCCATGGGCGATGCCAGGATACGAAGACGAGGTAATAATGGCGGCAGGTGCATTTGTTCAAGGCTCTTCAATAGAGCTTAGTGCAGACGCTCCAATTAGACCACCATATAACGTCTACTTCCAAGGAGGACTTACTTTTGACCACTCAAAAATGGGAACTCTAAAGGCTATTCAATCTATAAAGAAATTAAATAAGAAATAAGAAAATAATTTGCTCTTATTATGATAATAATAAATAAAAATGATTATTGTCTAATAAGAGTTATTTTTTTAGTTTTACTTGTAGTATAATAATTATAACTGCTAAGTAAATTTATTTTTGGAGGGTTTTAAAGTTTTATGAATATTACTATTTTTTTAGGAGCAGGAGCTTCTGCAGCAGAAAATTTACCTATACAAAATGAATTGTTTTCACACTATTTTAAATATATACTGCCAAAAGACAAAGATAAAAAGATGAATAGAGAATTGGCTAAGTTTTTTAAAGATTTATTTTTTATAGATGTAATAAACAACGATATAGACAATATTAACTTTCCGACATTTGAAGAGGTTTTAGGGGTACTTGATTTAGCAGAGGAAAAAAGGGAATCATTTAAGCATTATAAAACAGAAAGCTACAACGACAGTAATAATACTAGCATATCGTACATAAGACAGTGCTTGATAATGTTGACGGCATATACTTTAAACAATGCAAATAGCTCTAGCAATAATTATCACGAGATGCTTGTCTCTAATTTAGTAAAGGAGGGTCTAATTTACGATACTAACTTTATAAGCGCAAATTACGATATACATATAGATAATGCTATTGGAAGCTTGTATGATGAGAAAAATTTACCGATAATGTTAAATTACGGTATAGATTTCGCAAATTTTAATTTCAGCAAAAATTCATGGAAGAGACCAGAGGGGCAAATGGTAAATCTATATAAAATTCACGGCTCATTAAACTGGCTCTACTGTCCTATATGCAACAGTATAACTCTGACACCGTATGAAGGGGGCATAATGAGGATAATAGAGCATATCAAACAGTCAGAATGTCTAAACTGCGGTGAACTGACTGTTCCAATAATCGTACCTCCGACCTACTTTAAAAATATGTCGAATGTATTTTTAAGCACTGTTTGGAATAAGTCAGAAAAAGCCCTTAGAGACAGCGATGTTTTAATATTTTGTGGGTATTCATTTCCAGAAGCAGATATGCATATAAAATACCTGCTAAAAAGAGTACAGACAAGCAGAAAAAAAGACAACCTAAAAATATTAATAGTAAATAATCACGATAAAAAGAGAAATTCAGTAATGGAAAAAGAGAAAAATAGATATGAAAGATTTCTAGGAAAGCACGTGATATACACTGAGTATTCATTTGAAGACTTTGCAAAGGATCCAAAGAAGATAATAGATTTAGCAAAATAAATTTTTAAACTAAATAATTAATATAATATGGGAGAAAAAATATGTTTGGATTAGGGGTTATCGTTAACAGTTTAGCAGTTGTTATAGCTAGCTTAGCTGCATTACTATTAAAAAATTTTATTCAAAGATTAATTAAAAAGGAAACTATAGAAAATATAAGTAACACTGTAATGGCGGGATTGGCTCTTTGTGTAATATACATGGGTATGTCAGGAGCTCTTGAATGTAAGCATCCAATAGTTTGTATTGTATCTATGGTAGTAGGAGGTATAATAGGAGAAGCATTAAATATAGATAGAGCATTAAATAAATTTGGAGAAAAATTAGAAGCCAAGTTCAATAAAAATAATAATGAACAAGTAACTATAGCACAGGGATTCGTATCAGCAAGTTTATTATTCTGCGTCGGAGCTATGGCAGTAGTTGGTTCTTTAAACAGCGGTTTATTTGGAGATAATAATATATTATATGCAAAATCAGCATTAGATGGAATTGTATCTTTCTTATTTGCACTTACTATGGGAATAGGCGTTTTATTAGCAGCTGCAGCAGTTTTTGTATATGAAGGGGCTATAGCTTTGTGTTCTTTTTTATTAAAGGGATTATTAGCTACTAGTGTTATAACAGAGATGAACGCAGTAGGAAGCTTACTTATAATGGCTTTAGGTATAAATATTATATTGAAATCTGACATAAAAGTAGCTAATTTGCTACCAGCTATGTTTATTCCAATTATTTTTGGTGTTTTCGGCGTTATCTAAAAAAACTTTTAGACAAATTTTGTATTTAAAAGGAAAATAAGCCATAAAATCAAATATAGTAATAACAAAAAAATTCGTATAGGTTTTCAAGTGAAAATTTTTACAAGGAGGTTATTACTACATGATTTTATTTGATATAAATGGAGCAGTAATAAAATTCAACGAAAAAAGAGATAACTACAACACAATAAGAAAATTATTTTTAGAATACGCACAAAAATCAAGCGATGAATTTAAAGATTACTGCGATCACAATTTAACTACACTTAGACAGATAAATGACGACTATCTAAATTTTGCAGAAGCTCTAGTCGATCAATCTATAAAAAAAGGTGTAGAAATTTTAGTAAGCTACAATGTAATTGTTGTAGATTTTAAGATATTTAAAGAGACGTATTGTGAAAAGTATTTTGATTTTAAACGCATTTTCAACAATTTTATTAAAGAAAAGAATTCTATAAACAAAAATAAACGAAATACATCAAGGCTATTCGATATAAAGCCGTTTGTAGATAGATTATCTAGAAGCCTATATAGAGATTGCTTTAATATACATATGGCTGTCATAGATGTTTTGTTAGAATACGGCGTAACAGATGTAGAGTCTTATATAGATGCAAAATCTATAAAGCAGGCAAATGCACTTTTTAACAATTACAAGGACGGATTTATAAGCAAGCCAGATAGCTATAAAATAGTCCAAAAAATTATAATGGCAAATCCTTATAGAAAAGATGTCTATGAATTTTTAATAAGAGAAGATGGAGATTTCGGATGTGAGATAGAGAGACTCACAAAATACTTAGGCTATGATATAAAACCGTACAAGGCGTATTTGATGGATATGTATATTAAAGATCTTGTAGCTCAGGAAATAAGTGATTTAGAAATTGCAAAGGAAAAAGTAAAAAAATATGCAAAATATATAGGTTGCGAAAATGACTCTATCTATATTACAAGGATAGATGCAATTTATACATTTGAGAACGCTTAAAAGCTAGCATCTGCTAGCTTTTTTGGTTCAAAAATTGCTTTATTAAATTATGTAAATTCGAAGATAAATATTATATATTAGTAATAACAGTCGATTTATGATGTAAAAAGTTTAATTTTTTAAGAATATTCAAAAACGATGTTTATTTATATACTATAGGGGTATAATAATAATGTAAAAGAAATGTTGACTAATGTGTATAATTAAAAGCTTGGGAGCCTAAGGGCTCCTTCTTTTTTGCAATTACTGGGTTTT
>NZ_JAXEWM010000143.1:0-14081 GCF_034113885.1 Intestinibacter sp. | reverse complement strand
AAAGAAGTGTAAAAGAACATATAGAATACGCTTTAGATAATCCAATCGGAGCAGGGGATATATCAACAGTTGTAAAAAAAGGCGACAAAGTAGCAATAATAATATCTGACGTAACAAGAAAATGGCAAGCAATACCTACATACTTACCAATATTAGTAGATAGAATAAACAAATGTGGTGTACCTGACGAAGATATACTAGTTATATCTGCTTGTGGTACTCATAGAAGACAAACTGATGAAGAACATAAAGAATTATTAGGTGAAGATTTATTTAAACGTTTAAAAATAATAGATCACCAATGTGATGACAAAGAAAACTTAGTTTATATGGGAGAAACTTCTAGAAAAACTCCTGTATGGTTAAATAGATATGCAATAGAAGCAGATAAAATAATCTTAACTGGTGGAGTAGTTTACCACTTATTAGCTGGTTACGGCGGAGGAAGAAAGAGTCTAGTACCTGGTATAGCAGGAAAAGAAACTATAAATACTAACCACAGCAACGCTTTAAATCCTGGATTCGGAAACGGTACAAATGTCAATGCTTGTGCAGGAAACTTATCAAAATCTAATCCATTCCACGATGATCTAGAAGAAGCTGCTGCAATGGCTAAACCAGCTTATTTATTAAATGTAGTTGCAAATGCTAATCAAGAAATAATAGCTGCCTTTGCAGGAGATTGGATAGAAGCTCATAAAGCTGCAACTGAATTAGTTGACTCAATAGACGGTGTATATGTTGATGAAAGAACTCCATTAGTTATAGCAAGTGCTGGGGGATACCCAAAAGATATAAACTTATACCAAACTTCAAAAACATTATCAAACGCTAAAATTATGATAGCAGAAGGTGGAACAATGATATTGTTATCTGAATGTAGTGAAGGATTTGGTAACGACGATTGCGAAGACCAAATAACTAAATTCGATAATATGGAAGAAAGAGAAAAAGCATTACGTGCCGACTTCTCAATCGGTGGATTTGTTGGATTTGACTTCTCTGAAACTGCTGAAAAATACAATATGATATTAGTAACTAGTATCCCACAAGAAAAATTCAGCAAAACTAAAATACATGCAGTTAAGACATTAGATGAAGCTTTAGAATTAGCTAAAAAATTAAACGGTGGATCTATAGATGATATGAAGGTTGCATTATTACCACACGGTGCTAATACATTACCTAAATATAGATAGTAAATAGAGATTTTATAGAGTTAATTTATTAGCGGTTAAAAAATAATTTAAATAAAAAGAAGTGCTGAAAACTAGAATAAAATCTATTTTGCTCCACTTCTTTTTCGTTTTAAAGAAAAAAAATTTATTTCTTTATTTTTTAAAGTTTTGAGCAAGTAAATTATATTAAGTATAAATTATATTATAGTAGATATTAAATAAATATTAAATTAAATAAAAATTAAACTAAATACAAATTAATTTATTATATTTCATAAACTTGCAAAAAATTCCAAAAACTGATACTATTTAGATATTATATAAATATTGCAAAAATTTATATAATTCGCATTTATAAAATATTTAGGAGGGGTATATATGGAACAAAGATCACCTAAAAACAACGGTAAAAAAAGCTTCTTTGATGGTGCTTTTGGGAGATATTTAGTACCTGGTATATTACTTCAATCAGTTCTTATCGGTGGTGGATATGCAACTGGTCGTGAAATTATATCTTACGGTGCTAATTATGGAGCAAGAGGATGGATAGCAGGTGTTGCCACACTTATAGGATTTGCAGTTATAGCAATGGCATCATTCGAATTTGCTAGAGTAACAAAATCTTATAACTACAAGGATTTCATGCAAAATTTATTAGGAAAATTTGGTATATTATACGATTTAATCTATATTCCACTTGCAATAATAATTCTTGCAGTTATGGCATCAGCTACAGGAGAAATAGTTAATCAAACAATGGGTCTTAATTATTGGGTTGGTGTTATAGTTGTTGTAATAGTTGTTGGTATATTAAACTTCTACGGTTCTAGTTTGATTGAAAAATTTGAAACTTATGGAACTATAGCATTATATATAGCATATATCATATTTGGTGTATTAGCTATAAAAGGAGCAGGTTCACATATAAGTGAAGTATTCGCAACAGGAGATACAAGCTTCGTTGAAGGTCCAGCAAGTACATTTAATATAGTATGGCTAGGTATAGTTTATGTAGCTTACAACGTATTAGTATATCCATCTAGTTTTGAATCACTAGAAAGACAAACAAGTAGAAAAGAAACAATGATAAGTGGTTTAATAGCTGGTATATTAATGACAGTACCATGGTTCATAAGTTATATAGCATTTATGGGATTCTATCCAGATCCAGATGTATTAGGAGCTACAGTTCCTTGGCTTGTAATATTAAAGAAAGTAGGAGGAACTTGGTCAATAGTAATATTTGGTATAGTAATGGGATGGACTTTAATAGAAACTTCAACTGGTATAATCCATGCATTCGTTGCCAGAGTTAATTCAAGCTTAGAAGACTTCGGTAAAGAAAAATTAACAGGTGCTCAAAACGCAATGTTAACAGTTGTAGTATTAGCAGCAGCTGTAATATTATCTAAGTTTGGTATAATAGACCTTATAGCTAAAGGATATAATGCTATGTCATACGGATTAATGGTTGTATTCATATTACCATTATTAACTATAGGTATATATAAAATCGCTAAATCTGGAAAATAATAATTAAAAATTGATTATAGTGAGAAGCTATTAGATTATGCTAGTAGCTTCTTTATTTTTTGAAAAATAATTATTTTACTAAAATTTGTATTATCTGTATAATAAAATTAGGATTATTAAAATTACAAGGGAGTAAGTGCAATGAAAAGTAAAACAAAATATAACACAAGAGCTTTATATTTTACTGAAAAAATATCTGAAAAAATAGAAAGAGTTACAGATTATCCATTGACAGTAATTCAGGCTCCTATGGGATATGGCAAGACTACAACAATGAAACAATTGTTAAATAAAGAAGATATATATATTTATTGGCTTAACATATACACTAATTCTGTAGAAGTATTTTGGAGGGGATTTTCAAATTTAATATCGAAAATTGATGAAAAAACGGGAAATGATCTTAGTGAAATGGGATTTCCAGATGATGATATATTAAAATGGGAAGCTATACAGATGATCAGTAATTTAAAAATAGATAAAGATGTGGTTATTGTAATAGATGATTATCAGTTTGTAAGTCAATCTAAGATAGATGAATTTTTAGAAATATTGATAAAAGATTTAGAAGAGAATATACATATAGTTATAGGAACTAGAAATTCTTTTTTAAATGATATAAATGAACTTCAGTTAAAGCATTATTTAAATTATATATCTAAAGAGGATATGGAATTTACAAGAGAGGATATAGTTAGCTACTATCAATTATGCAAGGTTTATTTAAAAGACGAGTATATTGATAAGATATATAAATACAGCGAGGGATGGATAAGTGTTATATATTTATTTATGCTGAATTATACAGAAAATAAAACTACTGATTTGCAAAATAATATATATGATCTCATGGAGACTACTGTATATAGAGATTTGAGAGATGAACTCAAGGATTTGCTTTTGAGACTCTCTATATTTGATAAGTTTTCTATGGATGTGATTAGATATATCGCAGGAGAAGAAAAGGCAGAGATTTTATTATCTGAACTATTATCTAAAAATGGATTTATAAAATATGATTCTATAAATAAAGAATATTATTTTCACAGTATATTAAAGAAGTGCTTAGATGAAAAGTTCGAAGAAAAACCACAGTCATTTAAATTAGAAGTGTATAAAAATACTTCAAAATGGTTTTATAATAGAAAAGAGTACTTACAAGCTATGGAGTATTTTTATAAAAGTGGTAATTTTGAGATGATAATGAAGTGCATAGAAAAGGATAGAGGAAATACAATTACTATGGAACAGAAGGATTGTATTATAAACTATATGGAATCTTGTCCAAAAGAAATTAAGAAAAAAAATCACTTAGCTATGCTTACATATATTAGAAGGCTTTTTACATTTAATGAAAAAGAATTATTTGCTAAGGCTTGTAGAGAAACTCTTGCTAATATACAAGCGGATGGCGATTTGAACTCCAAAATGAGAAATCAATTATTAGGTGAAATTCAGCTGATAATTAGCTTTACAAAGTACAACGATATAGAAGAAATGTCTAAATGCCATAGAAAGGCATGTGAGCTCATGAGCACACCTTCTACTATAAATACAAACCATGGAACGTGGACATTTGGCTCACTGTCAGTATTATATATGTTTTACAGAGAAAAGGGAAAATTAGATAGACAGTTAGAAATTATGAAGGAATCGATGCCTTATTACTATAAAGTAACTTCTGGTCATGGTAGAGGAGCAGAGCACATGATGGAGGCAGAGGTATTTTTCAATAGAGGAGATTTTGAAAATGCAGAGATAGCTATGCATAAGGCTATCTTAGATGCGAATATGGAATCTGGCATAAAGCTATGTGGATATTTCTTAAATATTAGAATTTTATTGGCGAAGGGGCTTTACGAGAAGGCTATAAGCTTATGTCAAAAAGTAAGAGAAAATATGGATAAAAAGCAATTGAATATATTTGCACATATTTTAGATTTATTTGATGCGTTTATTTATTCTAATTTGAATAATAAAGAGAAAATACCTACATGGATAAGAAAGGGAAATCTCGATAATATAAAGGTGTTTTTCCCAGCGATGCCTTGTGTAAATTTAGTATACTCCAAGGTATTACTAGTTCAAGAGGAATATACAAAGCTTTTAGGATTTTATGAAAAATCTATAGCTATGGCTAAAATATTTCCAAATTTATTATGTGAAATTTATGCAAATATACATGTATCAGCATGCTTTAATAAGCTGAGAAAAAAGGAGGAGGCATTTAAAAAGCTTAAATGTGCTTTAGATATTGCAATGGCAGATGATTTATATATGCCTTTTGTTGAAAATTATAATTACATAGAAGATCTTTTTAGGGAATTAAAAACTGAATTTAAATATAGAGATTTTATAAGAGTCGTGGAAAAATTATATAAAGAATATAAGGTATCTATAAGTATATGTAACGATGAAGAAAAGGTAGAGCTTACAAATAGAGAAATGGAAATAGCGATATTGGCATCTAAGGGAATGACTAATAGGGAAATAGCAGATAAAATATATGTTTCTGTAAATACTGTAAAGGCTATTTTAAAGACTGTATTCAAAAAATTATCTATTAAATCTAGAGCTCAGCTTGGAGTTGTATTAGATGATATTTTAAATTAAATCAGAAAGAGGTTGTATTTTGTGACAACCTCTTTCTTTTAGGATTATTAAAATTTGGAGTCACCATAGAGATGACTTTATTAAGAGCTAAAATTTAATCATCGTAGTCGCAGTCATCAAAGTCATTGTCGTAATCATTATCGAAATAATCACAATCTCCATCGTTGTCGTAATCGTGTTCGCTACAATCATGATCGTCGTGATCGTGGTGGTGATGATGACTGTGATCGTCAAAATCGTGGTCATGATGATGGTGAGAGTGATGATCATCGTAATTGTGTTGATTCATATAATAATCATCATCATCGAAGTAATTATTGTTGTTTGAAGGTCTTACTCTATTATTAGATGGATATGATCTAGTATTAGATTTCTTTGAAGAAGCTGAAAACATACGAATTACACCTATCATTAATAATAAAGCTCCTATAATTTTAAAATCTAAAATAAATATAACCATACCTAAAATTATTAATATAATCGAGCCAATTTTATTTGCCATATAAATTATCCCCTATCTGTAGTATTGTATATTTAAATTATATTAAAAAAGGTGACTACAAATGGGAAAATAACTAATTTATACCCATGTGAGTGATAAAATTTATAAATTTATAGTTGAGATTTTTTTAATAATTTGTTTATCTCCATGCACACTACAGCTCCAAATGCTAGGGCGAAGCAAATAGCTAAATTATCAAATTCGTAAATAGAAGGTATTGCAAATATTCCTCTCATAAAAGGAAGTAGGGTTAGAGAGAACATTAAAAGGCATACAATTACTGCACCTAAAGCGTATTTGTTGCTAGTTATGCCTAAGTTAATAATAGTTTCGCTGTTAGATCTAGCTGCAAATGTTTGGATTATCCTAGATAGAGTAAGTGTCGAGAATGCCATGGCAGCTCCGAGTGCGTCTGATGTCTGCATTCCTATATATTGAGCCAAAATTGTAACTATACCTATTATAGAACCTCTTACTAATACTGAATGAAGAGTATCCTTTGATAAAATACTTTCATTTGGATCTCTTGGAGGTTTGTTCATAGTATCCTTTTCTGGTTTTTCAAAGCCTAGAGCTATTGCTGGTAGTGAGTCGGTTACTAGGTTTATGAACAACAATTGTATAGTTGTGAATGGATTAGTCCATCCAGCCAATACTGCAAATAGTATTGCGATTATTCCACCTAAATTTCCTGAGAAAAGGTACGTGATAGATTTTTTTATGTTGCCAAAAACTGTTCTACCTACTTCTATGGCATTTATTATAGTTGCGAAGTTGTCGTCTACCAAGACCATAGCAGCTGCGTCCTTTGCTACCTCTGTACCACTTCCCATTCCTATACCGATGTCTGCTTGTTTAAGAGCTGGGGCGTCGTTTACACCGTCGCCAGTCATAGCTGTTATTTTACCTTTTCGTTGCCATGCTTTGACTATTCTTATTTTATTTTCTGGGGAAACTCTAGCATAAACTGATATATTTTCTAGCTTTTGATCTAGCTCTTCGTCAGTTAGGGCATCTAATTCTTGCCCAGTAAGGGCTAAGTCGTTTTTGTCCATGATGCCTATTTCTCTAGCTATTGCTGCTGCTGTAGTTTTGTGGTCGCCGGTTATCATTATTGTTTTTATGCCAGATGATTTAGCATGTTCTACAGCCTCGAAAACCTCTTCTCTAGGAGGATCTATCATAGCCATTAAGCCTATTAGAGTCAAGTCATTTTCGTCGTCTAAAGTAGGCTCAAATTCTTCTGAAACCTTTTTATATGCAAATGCTAAGACTCTCAGAGCTCTATTTGAGAAATTTTCGTTTATTTTTCTGTATTCATCTAATATATCTTCAGATATATCTAGTATAATGTCGTTTTTAAAAGCATACTTACATTTGTCAAATACTATATCGGGAGCTCCTTTTGTAAACATTATTTTTTCGCCATCTACTGAGTTTACTGTAGTCATGAGCTTTCTATCACTATCAAAAGGTAGTTCAGATATCCTTGGATATTCTTCTCTTATGGATTTATAATCTATACCGTATTTATCGGCGTAATTTATAAGGGCTACTTCTGTAGGATCGCCTATTTCTATACCTTCTTCATTTATTTCGGAGTCATTGCAAAGTATAGAAGATAGGTTCAAATATCTTTCTTGTACTATACAACCTGTAATAGCAATTTCACTTCCTTCAGATTGTTCTATGGAAACAGCTGGATTATAATTCTTGATGTATTCAAATCCGTTGAACTTGTCACTGTCAGGACCATAAAGATAAGTTTCTACTACTGTCATTTTGTTTTGTGTTAAGGTACCAGTTTTGTCAGTACATATAACACTTGTAGAACCTAGGGTTTCAACTGCTGGTAATTTTCTAATTATAGACTGTTTTTTAGCCATTGTATTTGTACCAGATGCTAGAACTATTGTGACAATGGATGTCAAAGCCTCTGGTATTGCAGCGACTGCTATTGCTACTGCGAACATAAATGAATTCATTATATCGTCGCCTCTGAACACCTCAAGTGCAAATATTAGTCCAGCTAGAATTACTATAGCCACTCCTAATTTCTTTCCGAAGTCATCTAATTTTTGTTGAAGAGGGGTTTGCTTGCTTTCAGCACTGTCTAGTAAGTTTGCTATTTTTCCAACTTCAGTGTCCATACCACATGATGTCACTACAAAGGTTGCTCTACCGTATACGACCATTGAGCCACTAAATACCATGTTTTTTTGATCACCAAGTGCACAATCGTCTAGTATTATTTCTGAATTTTTTAAAACTGGTTCAGATTCACCTGTCAGCATACCTTCTACGACCTTGAAGGTCTGAGCTTCTAAGATTCTACCGTCAGCAGGTACATAGTCGCCAGCTTCTAAAATGACGATATCACCAGGAACTAGCTCCTGAGAAGGTATAGTCGACTTTTCATTATCTCTCAATACCTTTGCATTCGGAACAGATAATTTTTTTAAACTATCTAGAGAGCTCTCTGCTTTTTTAGTTTGAACTACACCCAAAACTGCATTTATAGCCAAGACGGCGAATATGATGAGTGATTCCACTGTGTCGCCTAAAAAAACTTGAGTAAATGCTGCAATTAAAAGTATTATTACTAATGGGTCCTTAAAGCTTTCTAAAAATAGCTTCCAAGTCGGCTTTTTAAGCTTTTCATTTAATTGATTAAAACCGTATTTTTCTAATCTCAATTTCGCTTCTTCTTTTGACAATCCAGTCAAATTACTATCTAGGTCATTTAAAACTTGAGCTGAATTTTTTTTGTAAAACATATATATTCCTCCAATATTTAAAATTTTTTAAATAAAAAAGACCTCCGAAGTAGATCATGACTAATCTACTTTGAAGGTCTTGCTAACAAGTTTATGTACTCGCTAGTCAACCGGGATAAAATCCGAAATGACGATTGACTATCACAGAGTGAAAGCTACTCCCCTTCAAGGGAATCTTTTATATTTTAATATATTATATTGTGTATGATAAAAAAATACAACTAAAATTATGTTAAATATGTGTAAAAAATGTAATAGAGAGTATATTATTTGTCAAGTGGTTTTATAAAATACAACGAAAAAACATTATTTTTTTGAAAAAAGTGGTAAAAAAAGGTAATTATGATGTATCATATATTATGAGGGAGTGTTTTAACTTCCTTTAATAAATAAAAGAGGGGAGGATTAGATTTGCGAAAAAAATCTAACAACAAGCTTTTAAGTAGATTACTAGTTTTCTTAATGGTTGTTGCACTAGTAGGAACAGATGCTAGTGTGGTAGCAGCAGCTAGTATCACGCCTCCTGATGGAACTTATGTAATATCAAATACAGAGCAAAAGATAGCTCCAGGTATAACAGAAAGTGAAGTTATAACAAATAACGAATCAGGGACTAATCAAAATATTGATTATTTTTGCGAGGTAGACTTAGCTGGTACATCTACGACAAAAATCATTTCAGGGTATGCTGATTATAACGGCTCTAAGTGGAAAATGCAAAGAGTAAGTGATCAAGCAAAAGCAGCTCAAAAAGCTGGATACAATGTTGTAGCAGGTATCAATGCAGACTTTTATAACATGTCAACAGGGCAACCTGCAGGTGCACTTGTTATGGAAGGTAAAGTATACCAAGGTACTAATGGTCGTCCATACTTTGCAATATTAAAAGATGGAACAGCTGCAATAAGAGAAGGTAATGTATCATTAAATGATGTAGAATCAGCTGTAGGTGGAGATGTCATAATAGTTAAAGATGGAAAGATTAATGTTGATCCAAACAATACATACCAAAATATAGTTTATTCTAGAACTGCTATAGGTATAAAAGCAGATGGTACAGTAGTTACTTTTACTACACATGGACGTAACTATCCTATATCTTGTGGACGTACTTACAGAGACATAGCAGAAATGATGATAGGTATGGGTTGTAAGACAGTCCTTAACCTAGATGGTGGTGGATCTTCTACTTATGGATCAAAATACGAAGGTAGTAATGAATTTTTATGCCGTAACTATCCATCAGATGGTTCTGAAAGATATGTAAGTAGTTCAGTGCTTATAGTATCTACAGCTAAACCAACAGGTCAATTTGATCATGCTTCACTTTCTCCTAACAACTTAGTTTATACACCAAATTCAAAAGTTCAATTTGAAGCTAAAGGTGTAGACTCAGCAGGTGGAGAAGCTCCTTTACCAAGTGATATAACTTGGAAATTAGCAGATAGCAAATATGGTGAAATAAATTCTAATGGTGAATTTACTTCAAATGGTACTACTGGTGAAGTTAAAGTTAATTTAATGAGCGGTGGAAAAGTAGTAGGAACAACTTCTATTACAATTGCAATACCAGATAGCATAACATTTGCTAATGATGAAGTTAGTTTAGGATTTAGCAAGAGTACAGATTTAGCTATCAATGTAAAATACAAAGGTAGAGATGTAATTTACAAAGATGGAGATTTTAAATGGACTTTAAGTGATGAAAAACTAGGTTCTTTTAAAGGAAACATATTCACTTCGTCAGATTCTGAAACAATAAACGGTACTGCAACTGCAACTTGTGTTTATGATGAGAGTGTTCAAGGTACAGTTAACTTAATTATAGGTAAGCTTCCTTCAGTAGTTTTAGATTTTGAAGATAAGACTGATGAACAAGGAAACACTATAAAAGCTGAAGATTATTTTAGTATAACAAGAGATGTCAACGATACAAACTCTTTATTGTTACTTGGTGACTATGGTAGAGGTGCCAAGGATGATGCTAAAGTAATCGACATAGATAGTGGAGAACCTGTACGTTTCGGAAGTCATGCTTTGAAAATTGACTACGATTTCTCTAATGTAGGAGCAGCTACAGATGGTGTTTATCTTGGATTTACTGAATCAGGTAAACCAATAGAAGGTAACCCAACTGGTATAGGTATGTGGGTTTATGCTCCAGAGGGAACTCCTAATTTATGGCTAAGAATAGAATTAGATGATGGTAGCAACAGCTTAATTAGACTTGACTTTACTGATGAAACTAAAATATCAGAAGGTAAAATGGGTGGTATAGACTGGAATGGATGGAAATATGTTGAAGCTAACTTCAAAGAAGGTGTATCTGGACCATTCAAGATGAGAAAAGGACAAGCAATAAGAGTTATGTACGTTCCTGGAACTCAACAAGGTTTCTATACTAGAGGTGAAACTAAAGCTGACGGAACTTACGATATGGTGGAAGTACCACAAGCTCAACGTAAAGGTTCACTATATATCGATAATTTACAATTTGTATATGGAGCTAACAAAGACGATATAGACAACCCAGTTATAGACAGTATAACTGCTAATGATACTGAAATTAAAAATGGTATGACTATAGATACTAATACAATCAATTTCAAATCATTATACAGTGATGTTGAAAATAAAAATACTAGTGGTATAGATTATGATACAGTTCGTATGTACTTAGATGGAGTTAATATGTCTTCTGAAAAGAACTGTGTAAATGTACCTGGAGACAATGCAATCAATCTATACGACGCTAAATTATCAAATGGAAAACACAGTATAAAAGTTGTAGTACGTGATAAATTTGGTAATGAAACAAGTGAAACTAGATATTTTAATGTACAAGGCGATAAAGAATACAACACAGTAGAATTATCACCAATAACTCAAGGTAATCCAATTTTAAATAAAAATTATGAATTAGGATTAAAAGCAGAAAAAATAGAAGAAATAGATGCAGTTGAAACAGAAATTAAAGTTAACAGCGATTTTAAAGATTACGAAGTTACGTTTAATGATGATTTTGATGGAACTGCAACTTACGATTCTAAAAATAGTGTAATAAAAATAAACGCTACTAGAAAAGAAGGCGTATCTACACAAACTGGCGAACAAAATGTAGCTAAAATAAGCTTTAAAATACCTAAAGAACTTAAAAAAGGTTCTGTATTTACATATAGTGCTCAAAAGGGACTAATTACTTACAACACTGACCAAGAAGAAGGATACACAAAATCTTTCTCAACAGGTCAAGAAAGTATCGAAGTTCTTGCACCACTTACAATAAAAGCAGACCAAATGGTAGTAGGCTTTGATGGTAAGATATATGTAAATGATTTAGATGGAAAACCAGTTTCAGATGCAACTATATATAAAGATGGAACTGAAATAGGTAAGACTAATGAAGAAGGATACCTTCAAACTGACGTATTATGTCAAACAACAGGAAAGAGTAGCCTATATGCAGAAAAAGGTGAAGATATATCTTATGCTATAACTGTTCAAACAACAAGTGTAGCAGGTAATGAAGAAGGTCTTCCTGAATATGTTATATCAAATGCAACAACTGGTTCTGCAACTAGCAAAAATATAACATGGATGTCAAACCCAAAAACATCTGCAAATAAAGCTATAATGCAAATTGCTAAGAAAGCCGATTACGATGCAAATGGAGAAAGTGCATTTACAAGTATCGAAGGAACTAGCAATCTTCAAAGCTTCTTAGGTTCATCAGATGATAGCGCAAATAGAACTGTAAGAGTAAATAAAGTAGTAGCAACTGGTTTAACTAGAAATACACAATACGCATATCGTGTTGGTGATGGAAATAAATGGTCAGAAGTTAAGACTTTCAAAACTAGTAGAGCAGGAGTAAATACTAATTTCTTTATTATAGGTGATACTCAAGCATCTAACCAAGATAACGTAGATCAAATTGCCGCTAATTTAGCTGCAGATGGAAACTACAGCTTTGGTATACAAACAGGTGACTCAGTAGATAATGCCGCTACATATAGTGACTGGACAGATGTTCTTCAAATGTTTGGTGGAAACTATATAGGTTCAGTAGATATGCTTCATGTTTTAGGTAACCATGAATACATGGGTGACTTAGATGCAGATACTGCACAAAATATATACAACTTACCAGATGCTAGAAGATATTCTGTAGAATACGGTAATGTTTATGTAGCAACTATCAACTACACAACTAGCAAGACTCAACTTAAAGAAGATTTAGAATGGTTAAAACAAGATGCAAAAGCTAGTAAATGTAAATGGAAAGTGCTTACTATGCATCAACCAGCTTACTATACAAATGTAGCAGGTTCTAATGAAATGATAAATGAATTAGTACCAGGTGCAGCAGAGGAAGCTGGAATAGATTTTGTATTCTCTGGTCACGACCACTCTTATGCTAGAACTCAACCTCTAAAAGGTGGTTCAGTAGATGAAAAAGATGGTATAGTTTACTATATCTGTGGTTCTACAGGAGAAAAATCATATGGTATAGCTAATAATCCTGATTTCCATTTTGCAATGGCAACTCAAGATTTTAACGGTATTTACGTAACTGCATCAACTACAGATGATAAGATGACAGTGACTACTCATGATGTAGATGGATCTGTTATAGATAGCTATACTAAGACAAAAACATCTGAAGACTGTGACAAAAATGGTCACGATTATGTATACGATGGTGAATACTTAACTTGTAATAAATGTGGAAACGCTAAAGAGTTAGGTAACTATACAGGATTTGCAAAAGATGAAAAAACTGGAAAAGAAATGTACTTTATAAATGGTAAATTCCAAACTGGTTGGGTTGCTGATCCTAATGACCAATATAATATGTATCACTTTGGTACAGATGGTTTAGCTCATAACGTAGTAGTTACAGAAGATAAACCAACTACATGTACTTACAAAGGACATAAGACTTTTAAATGTAAAGATTGTAATTTAACATATACAATAAATTATCCTAAGAGTTCAGGACATGAATATGAACCAGTAATTACTAGTACAGGTAAAACTGAATATATTTGTAAGAAATGTGGATATAAGAGTTTAGGATTATTAGCTAATCAAAGTATTAAATTATCATATACAGTTTCTGCTTACACAGGAAACAACAAGATACCAGCAGTTACAATAACTACAACTACAGGTAAAACTTTAGTTAAAAATAAAGATTTTACAACTAGTTATTCTGATAATGTAAATGTTGGTACTGCTAAAGTGGTAATTACAGGTATAGGTGACTATGCAGGTGAAGTTGTCAAGACTTTCAAGGTTACACCAAGAAATATATCTACAATGAACAACACTAATGTTACATTAGAATACGATACTGTAGATGCTGATGGAACTGAAAAAACTCCAGCAGTTACTAAGTTAACAGGTCAAATAACTTATGTATCTGGAGGACAAAGTCAAACTAAGACACTTTCATTAGTAAAAGACAGAGACTAT
>NZ_JAXEWM010000142.1:0-6116 GCF_034113885.1 Intestinibacter sp. | reverse complement strand
TGTAGATAATTTTGAAGAAATAAATATATCTATTGGAGATATAACATCAAATGGCAAGAAGGCATTGTTCTTATCACTACCATATACTAAAAAAAGCGGTTACATGACAGATATAATTTATTTAGAAGATAATAAATTTGTAGATGCATTTGAAGAACACGAAAATATATTCAATTCGTACTACGTTAAATTTGAAGATATTAATAAAGATGGAATAACTAATATACCTATTATAGAGTCAAATAGCGTAACTATTGATACCTTTATTACAGATGCTTCACCTACAAGTGCAATAGTGAGCTGGAATAAGTACAATGAGAAAAAAGGTAAAGATGCGGACTTGCTATTTGTAAACCAAATTTATTATAATTATGAAAATAATTTTAAATTTTTAATACCAAATAATTTAGTTGGGAAAATATATGTCACTGAAGAAACTGAAGATACAAATAACAGTTTTAGAGTATATAAATTCTATTACTACGATTCAAATAATTTTTATAATACTCAGAATGAGGAGATTAAAAAAGATCTATTTACATTGAATTTGGTTGAAAAAAATATAGTCGATGACACAAACAATATAAAAAAATCAAATGTAGATTTATTTGAAACAGAAAAATATACATTTTCTATTTCCGATGTGAATGAAAAGCAATTGAAAAAATTTGACTTAACTGTAGATATAATAAAAGAGTATTTTTCAAAAATAAGTGAATAAACTTAGATGGAGGATAAAGATGAAGGAAAAAATATTAGTTTTAGAGGATGAAATAGGAATAAGAAGCTTTGTAAGTATAAACCTTAAAAGAGAAGGATATGAGATAATAGAAGCAGGTAGCGGTAGTGAAGCTATAGAAAAGATAACATCAAATAACGATATTTCAATAGCTCTTTTAGATGTAATGCTTCCTGACATGAGTGGTATAGAGGTATGTAAATATATAAGACAAAAATTTGATCAAGTCGGTATAATAATGCTTACTGCAAAGGCTCAAGAAGAGGACAAGTTAGAAGGATTTATATCTGGTGCTGATGATTATATAGTAAAGCCATTTAGTATAAAGGAATTGCTAGTTAGAGTAGCTGCTTTACTTAGAAGAGTTAAAAAAGAAGAAAGCTCTATGAAATTAAATAAAATAGTA
Organism: Intestinibacter sp.; assembly: GCF_034113885.1. Lineage (GTDB taxonomy): Bacteria > Bacillota > Clostridia > Peptostreptococcales > Peptostreptococcaceae > Intestinibacter. The sequence goes on along the minus strand of NZ_JAXEWM010000142.1, from coordinate 4,971 downwards.
TCAGATCCTTTTGTGCTTGATTTGGACAAGAGAAAATTATTCAAAGACGGCAAAGAAATAGAATTAACTCCTACAGAATTTTCTATAGTAAAATATTTAATGGTAAATGCCAAGGAATCTCTAAGTAGAGATCAAATATTAACTGAGGTATGGGGTAATAATTATCTATATGATTTCAAAATAGTAGACGTAAACATAAGAAGAATAAGAAATAAAATAGAGGATGATCCATCAAAACCAAAATATATACAAACTATTTGGGGATTTGGATATTGTTTTAGAAAGGAAGACTAAAGTTGGTACTGCATTTAGAAGGCTTGAGAAGAAGGGTAGTAAAATACTATTTTATAATGATTGCAATTACTGTCGTATTATTCGAGGTTCTATTTATATTTTATATGAAGGAGTATTACCATGGAATGGCTAGGACTTATCTAGAGCAACAGGTGGATAATATTTCAGCTACAAATTTTACGAGCTTTGAAGACGCTATAAACGACATATTGGAAAGAGAGGGTGTCAATAAGGACATCAATCTAGGAATTCAAATTATAAATAAGGACAAAGAGGTATTACTCGATGAATACGGTATAAAAACTGGAGAAAAATTAAATTACGATGATATAAATAATGCACTTGCAGGGATTGAAGGCTACAACATCTTCACATATAACATCTTAAAGACAAAGGACCACGTAATGAGTATATCTGTCCCGATTAAAATAAATAATTCTATCGAAGGTGTAGTTAGGTACAGTATATCCTTAAATGAAGTAGACAACGTCATGATAAGGATGGGAATTGGTATTTTTTTCGGAGGGATTTTTATATTGTTTATTTGTTTTCTTTTGAGCTTGAGATTTGCCGATTCTCTAATAAAGCCTATACAGGATTTGAAAAAAACCGCAAATCAGCTGGCTCAAGGAAATTACAATATAACTTTAAATAACGAAAAGCTACACGACGATGAAATTGGAGATCTAGTCAGAACCTTTGAGCATATGGCAAAGGAAATAGATAAAACTAGAAAATTAAAAGAGGAATTTATATCCTCAGTTTCTCATGAGCTTAGAACACCTCTTACATCTATAAAGGGATGGAGTGAAACTTTAGGCTATGAGGGAATAAGCAAAGAGGAGCTCGATTTAGGGCTTGGAATTATACAGGATGAAACAGAGAGACTTATAACATTAGTAGAGGAGCTTTTAGATTTCTCACGCTTAGCATCAGACAGAATAAGACTTCAAATAGGCAATGTAAACGTGGCTAAGCTTGCCAAGGATGTAGTAAATCAGCTTGGAGTTAAGGCGCGTGAGAAAAATATAACTCTACTTACAGAATTTAATACAAAAGAAAGAGATATAGTCGAGATACAGGGAGACAAAAACAGACTTAGACAGGTATTAATCAACCTTGTACAAAATTCGATTAAGTTCACAGATGAAGGCGGATATATAGTTGTGAGATTATCACAGGGAGAAGAGTATACGACTTTTTCTGTAACAGATAACGGCATCGGAATAGAAAAGCAAAATCTAGATAAAGTTTTAGAAAAATTTTTCCAAGAGGATTACAACAAATCAGGAAGCGGTATAGGCCTTGCAATAAGCAACGAGATTATAAAGCTTCACAAAGGAAAAATGATACTAGAAAGCGAAAAAGGAGAAGGAACAAATATCACGTTCACTTTAAAAAATAATTTAATAGATGATATTGCAGAATAGGGAAAAATGTGATTTATTCACATTTTTTTCTCTTATCAAAAAGAAAAGAGGAAAAACATGAGAAACATAAAGATGGTAATTGAATACGATGGAAGCAATTTTAAGGGCTTTCAAAAGCTAAAGGACAATCAAAATACAATACAAGGCAAGCTAGAAGCTGTTTTAAGTCAATTGACAGGTGAGAATATAGAAATAATAGGATCTGGAAGAACTGATATGGGAGTTCACGCATATGGACAGGTAGTCAATTTCAAGACAAACTGCGACTATTCACTAAGTAAAATCCAAAAGTATTTATACGAATACCTGCCACAATCAATAGGAATAAAATCTATAGAAGAGGTAGACGACAGATTTCACAGCAGATATAACGCCAAGAGAAAGGTGTATCTATACAAAATAGACAACAACAAATACCCAAGTCCATTTAACAGAAAGTACACTTGTCATGTGGCAAAAAAACTAGATTTGGACTCTATGAGAGAAGTTTCCAAGGTATTTATAGGAGAACACGACTTCACGAGCTTTTGCTCGTCTAGATCTAAAAAGAAAAGCCATATAAGAGAAATTTACTCTATAGCTATAAACGAAAATGACGGTATTATAGAAATATACGTAGAGGGAAATGGATTTTTATACAATATGGTAAGAATAATCGTGGGAACACTTATAGATGCAGGTCACCACAAAATTACAGCCCAAGAAGTAAAAAATATACTAGAATTAAAGGATAGATCAAAATCCCCTGAAACTGCTCCAGCAAAAGGTTTGTTTTTATACAGAGTAAAATATTAGAATAATATATACAAAATACTGTTGACATTTTTACCCATTTGATTTATTATTAATTCATAAATATTTAATAAGACAAATTCGTTGAAGAAGAAAGTAGTTTATTTTAAATTTATAGAGAGCCGAGGACGGTGGAAGCTCGGTAATGATGAGATAAATGAAGAGAGCTTTGGAGAAGATTATCTGAAATTTCAGTAGGATAATAGGAGTACCTTGCCTTAAAAGGGAGAGTGAATAAGTTTATCTTATTAATTAGAGTGGTAACGCGGAAGTATTTCGTCTCTTGATTTTACAAGAGGCGTTTTTTATATAATTAGGATAAATTTATTAATAAGAGTGGTACCGCGCAATGTCGCCTCTTAGTAATTATTACTAAGAGGCTTTTTTAATTAAAATAACGTGATTTATTAGGAGGACAATAAAAATGAAAGAAAAAGTTGTATTAGCATATTCAGGTGGATTAGACACTTCAATAACTATTCCATGGTTAAAAGAAAATTATGATTTAGATGTTATAGCAGTTTGTGGATTTGTTGGTCAAGATGACGACATGAGTAAAATAGAAGAAAAAGCTAAAGCAAGTGGAGCTATAAAAGCGTATGTTGAAGATTTAAGAGAAGAATTCATAACTACTACTATATATCAAGCAATAAAAGCAGAAACTCTATATGAAAATAGATATCCTCTAGGAACAGCTTTAGCTAGACCTATAATAGCTAAAAAATTAGTTGAAATAGCTCAAAAGGAAGGGGCTAAATACATATGCCACGGTTGTACAGGAAAAGGAAACGACCAAGTTAGATTTGAAGGAACTATAGCAGCACTTGATCCATCTATAAAGGTTATAGCTCCATGGAGAATCTGGGATATAAAATCAAGAGAAGATGCAATAGACTACGCAAATGAACACAATATACCAATAACAGCAACTAAGAAAAAAATATATTCAGTAGACGACAACCTATGGCATGTATCTACTGAAGGTGGAGATATAGAATACTTAGAAAACGAACACAACAAAGACATCTACAAAAAAACTTGTTCACCAGAAGATGCAGTAGATGAAGCAGAATATGTAGAAATAGGATTCGAAAAAGGTATACCAGTATCTTTAAATGGAGAAAAATTATCACCAGTAGAATTAGTTGAAGCAGTTGACAAATTAGGTGCTAAACACGGTATAGGTATAGTTGATATATTAGAAAACAGATTAGTTGGTATGAAATCAAGAGGTATATATGAAACTCCAGGAGGAGAAATATTCTATGCAGCTCACAACTACTTAGAAAGTGCTACATTAGATAAAGATACTCTTCACTTAAAACAAAGATTATCACTTGAATTCGCTGATTTAATATACAATGGTAAATGGTATTCTAAAACTTGTAAAGCAATAAATGCTTTCATGGATGAAACTCAAGAAAATGTTACAGGTTCTGTAAAATTAAGATTATACAAAGGTAACATAAAACCAGCTGGAATATTCAGTGACCACAAATTATATGATCAAAGTATATCTTCATTTGGTGACAGTGAATTATATGACCACAAAGATGCTGAAGGCTTCATAAACTTATTCACATTACCACTTAAGATAAATGCTATGACTCAAAACGGTAAAAAAATGACTAAATAATTGGTTTTGAAGTGAAAAATTTTTAGACTAGAAAATAAAACAGCTTTCTCTGATAATATTAAATCTCCAGAGAAGGTTGTTTTTTATGGAAAAATATTAAAAATTTTTGTCTGGTTGCTGTCCATCATGAGCTTTCCACTGGCATTCCATGATTTGCATATTAGTAAATATCGCTTTAAATGAAGAATCCTCTGGTGAACATGCATAAATACCAAAAGTAATTTTACCATCTCCATGAAACATATGACATATCCTCATCTGATTAAAAGTAATCCCATCAGAAGAACACTCTATGCAATAATCATCTTCTCTTCTACTTAAACGATACCACATAGATTTAACAGAAGCATCTATAGTCGTAGTAGCCCAATCAGAATACCCGTGATTTGTTACAACACTTCCTAAATGTTGATATTTATTATTTTCATACTCTATGGATGCTTTTAACCAGTTTTCACTATCTAAATACATAACAATACCACATTGGTCAAATCTATGATTACTTTCATTAAACTCTGTTTTTACTACGAAACTAAAATACTTTTCATCTGTTTCCATCTGTAAAACAGGGGCGTTATCATTTTGAAAATGATAATATGTTCTTTGCCATAAATCAGTATGTGGTTTTGTAATAATTTCAATTTTATTATCATCTATTTTGTAATGTTCTGGCTCACGTGTCCATTTTAAATCCTTTAAATTCATTGCTATTCTCCTCTACAAATTCTTATTTATCTATAATAATATCAAATAATTATTTATATTACATTAAGTTTAAAATTTTTTTTATGTGTTTATACATATTTATGATATAATAAA
>NZ_JAXEWM010000141.1:0-4799 GCF_034113885.1 Intestinibacter sp. | reverse complement strand
GTACCTATAAAATTGAATGATTTTAAAAAACAAGCCTTTAAGGCAGGATATATAAAGGATAGCAAATCAATTCCCGTAAGGTTTGGTGATAGAACTAAAAGAGCAGAATTGTATGATAAAAAAATGTTACTGAAATTAGGACTTACTTATATATGCAATGTAGACATTAATACAATTCAAAAATCCAATACGGGCAAAGTAATTCAAGGCAACTTTAATTGTTAGCCTTGAGTTACATAATATTAAATTATGTAAAGTAGGAGGATCTAAAATGAATGGCGAAACAAAAAAGCAAAAAATAAAATGTGAATTGTACAATGACAATTTTCAAAATTATAAAAGATATAACATACCTAGGGCTCAATTAGTTATTGCAGATATACCTTATAACGTAGGTACTAACTTTTATGGTTCTAATCCAGTATGGTACAACGGAGGGGATAATAAAAACGGAGAAAGTAAAAAGGCTGGTAAAGCTGCATTTAATTCGGATTTTAACTTTAACATAGCTGAATACTTTCATTTTTGTAATAGGCTATTAAAGAAGGAACCTAAAAAAGCAGTTGCAAGAGGGAGAAGTTCAGACGCACCTTGTATGATTATATTTTGCGCTTTTGAACAAATAGAAAGTGTAAAGAATTACGCTAAGAAATATGGATTTAAAAATAGTATTCCACTAGTATTTGTTAAGAATTATAGTCCACAAGTTTTAAAAGCCAACATGAGAATTGTTGGAGCTACTGAATATGCATTAGTCCTTTACAGAGACAAGTTACCTAAGTTTAGAAATGGGCTTCAAATTGATGAAAACGGAAAGAACATTAGAGGAACAGGGCATATGATATTTAATTGGTTTGAATGGAAAAGAGATAATTCAAAAGAATATCCTAAGATACATCCAGCGCAAAAACCAGTAGGACTTTTGAAACAACTTATAGAGATATTTACAGATCCAGGGGATGTTGTAATTGATCCATGTGCTGGTAGTGCTACGACTTTAAGAGCAGCAGCTGAATTAGGCAGAAATAGTTATGGATTTGAAATATATAGAAAATTCTATAAAGAAGCAGAGGAGAAAATGCTAGATGTAAACAACACGCAACAAACATTAATGTAAAAAAAGCCTTAAAGGCTATAAACAAGGTGATCAAATATGAGAAAGAAAGGAGAAAAAGCATAACTAAATCCTCGTAGACGAGGTTTTATAAAGACTAGTATGGTGAATTTATAAATAAAATTTAACAGAGTGGCTGTGCCTAATTAAGCACTTAATAATGCATCCAAGCCGGTTGTTAAATTTCCACTACAAGATTTTTTATGTAGTGGTAGTTATGAAATATATTGTATGTTTTTCAGGAGGACATTCAAGTGCATTATGTGCTATTGAATGTGTTAGAAAAGCCGGAAAGGAAAATGTGGTTTTGTTAAATCACAATATTAGTGAAGAGGTAGAAGATAAAGACATTAAAAGATTTAAACAAGAAATAGCAGATTATTTAGGAATAAAAATAACTTACGCCAATATGGAAGGGTGGGAATATAAAACACCTTTAAGAGTTTGTAAAGAATTAGGCGGCTTTAAATTTGGTAATGGTCCAGCATTATGTACTTACAATTTAAAAACTAAGCCTTTTTATAAGTGGTTGGTGGATAATTATCCAATAGAAAAAGGTGAGATTAGAGAAGATGTAAGAATTGTATATGGATTTGACAAAGAAGAGCCAAGCCGAATACAAAGAAGAATTGGCGTGATGATTAACAAAGGTTATAAATGTGAATTCCCATTAGCTTTTTGGGATAGAACAATAACTTGTACTGAAGAAATAGGGATTGCAAGGCCTAATACTTATAAATTATTTAAGCATGCTAATTGCAAGGGTTGTTTAAAGAGTGGTAAACAACAATGGTATTTAACATATTGTTTATATCCAGAGTTATGGGAAGAGGCTAAGCAAGTAGAAAATGAAATAGGATATAGCATAATCAAAGGTAGTTTTTTAGAGGAGTTGGAGCCTAAATTTGCAAGAATGAAATGTAAAGGAATAGTTCCAACAGAAAAAATAAAACCACAGACATTTTGGGCTATGGTTAGAAAAGAAATACCAGATAAAAGCGAGAATCTACCTTGTGAATGTGCTTTATAAAGGAGATGATTATATGAATCAGGTAAAAAGAATACCTACTCATATAGTGATACATGAGTATTTGTTTACATTTGAATACTTAACATGGAAAGGATTTAAAAGAAAAATTGATAAAAGAACAATAAAGTCACCAAGCATTGAAGATGCAAAAATCTTATTTAAAAATTGGTGGCAAAACATAAGAACTATATCTAAAGCAGAAATTCTAGATATAAAAGAAATAGAAGAAAATAAACAAGAAATTGTTTTATAATAACAAAAATTCAATTTTATCAATCCTGGTATACCAGGTTGTCTAGTAATAAATAGATTAGCCATTTATTTATTATCGAAAAGCTATGAGTAAAGACGTAAAACGCACTCACTGGGGAGTAAGCTCCGAAAGTCATAAATTAAGCCAGTAAAGTCAATCAGAGAAACTTAATACCGTTTCCTAATAAATCAGGCAATTTGATTTATTAGGTGATAGGATTGAATAATAATGAATTAAAAATGCTACAAAGCTTACCTTTAAATATAAAGGTGGGAAAAAGTATTTTAAGGATAAAAGAGTTTACAAGTTATTATGGAATTGATGGTGTGTATGTAAGTTTTAGTGGTGGTAAGGATAGTTCAGTTTTATTAGATATTGTATGTAAATTTTGTGTTCTTTATGGATATAAAAAGGTTTATGTAGCTTTTAGTGATACTGGATTGGAATTTCCAGAGTTAAAACAATTTGTAGGTAATTATGTTAAGTATCTAAGCCTTAAACATAAGATAGATGTAATTTTAGATAAAGTAAGACCCAATATGAGTTTTAAACAGGTAGTAAGTAAATATGGTTATCCAGTAATAAGTAAAAAAGTTAGCAGATCATTGCATGATTTACAAAATCCTACAAGCAAAAATGTAAATATAAGAAATTTATATCTTACTGGAATTACATCAACAGGAAGAGAATGCAAAAGTAGGAAGCTTGCTAAAAAATATTATCCACTAATTAATGCAGATTTTAGAATACACAATAGATGTTGCGACAAAATGAAAAAAGAGCCACTACATAAGTACGAGAAAGATACAAATAGAAAACCTATTATAGGAATGTTAGCAGAAGAAGGGGAAGAACGTAAAAAGGCTTATATGCAACATGGTTGTATAAATTGGAAAAGGGAAAGCTGTAATCCATTAGGTTTTTGGAAAGAGCAAGATGTATTGCAATATATATGGGAAAACAAAATACCAGTAGCATCTGTATACGGACAATTAATAATTATAGATGGTAAATTCAAGTTTACTGGTGAACAAAGAACTGGATGTATTTTCTGTATGTATGGCTGCCATTTAGAAAAAGGTGAGGATAGAAGATTTATAAGGTTATCTAAGACACATCCGCAATTATATAACTACTGCATTAATGGTGGTGAATATGACGAAGAAGGCAAGTGGGTACCAAGCAATAAAGGTTTGGGCTTGGGACATGTTTTAGATCAAATAAATGTTGATTATAAAGAGGTGAAATAAGGATGAAAATAGGAGACAAAGTAAGAGTTGTTAAGTATGTTGATAAAGGTAATGGAGTTAGTAAAAACATAACTGGAATAAATACTGGAACTGTTGTTTTTATAAATAAAGATTTTATTACAATACAATATGCAAATTACAAAGGTACTTTTTCTTTTGCAGGTATGATTAGCCCACAAGGTGAAGTTTTACAAATTAGAAAAGACAAGCAATGGGAAGATGTAACGCTAGAAGATATTAACAACACTATAGGATTGCAGCATGTACTTGTTAGAGATAAATATCTAATTAAAGAGCAATATGTAAGTGAATATGAGAAAGAAACAGAATATAAAAATCTTAAAAAGATGAGATATAAAAAAGATAAAGAGTTAGTTAGGTAAATTGAAGTTGCAAGGTATTTCTAAATTAAGGATGCCTTGCAAAATAAATAATTAGAGGAGGATTAGTAAATGAACTTAACAATAGAAAAGAAAAGAAATAGAGTGTTTGATTATTGTGCAAAGACAGGTTGTGCAGGAGATTGTAAATTAAAGAATTGGGCAGGTAAGAGCAAATTTCTTAATGACGAAAACTGTTTAATAATAGAAGAAGCCACAGAGGAAGAATTAGATAAAGCACTAGAATTAATTAATAACACAAAAATCAATCCTTTAGAGGCTAACAAAATAAAAAAACATAAACTTATATGTGAAAAATTAAATAAGCTATATGAGGCTAAGAACGCTGATTATGGCGATAGCTTTGGAAAGTCTTATAAAGAATATGGATTAACAATGCCATGTATAAGGTTGGAAGATAAATTAAATAGATTAAAAAGCTTAAATTTTAGCAGAACGATTAAAGTAAAAAATGAGAGCGTAGAAGATACATTAATGGATTTAGCTAATTATGCAATTATGACATTAATAGAGTTGGAAGGTGAAGAACAATGCCAATAACAAACAATGAAGCAATAGAACATATAAAAAAGTTAGCAGAATATTGTATGGAGCATTATATGTGTAAAAATTGCATATTTAGACCTGAAAATTATAAGCCAGTAACGAATGAATGTTTATTTGGGTTTACACCATGTGATGTGGATAGCAAAATCAGGGAAAAAATCAGAAATGGGGAAATAAAATGATTAGGAGGAAGAATAAATGAAAA
>NZ_JAXEWM010000140.1:0-8741 GCF_034113885.1 Intestinibacter sp. | reverse complement strand
AGATTTGTAATTCCGTCGATAATCACAATGGTATTTTTATCCTTCTACACTACTATAGACGGATTTTTTGTGTCTAGGTTTGTAAATTCAAATGCTTTAGCTGCGATAAATATAGTCATTCCTATAACATGTGTGTTCTTTGGGATCTCTGTGATGCTTGCAAATGGTTCTGGAGCACTTGTTGGGATTAAGCTGGGAGAGAAAAACGAGAAGGAAGCAAATAGTTTCTTCTCATTTGTAACACTTGTTTTACTTGTTATCTCGATAATACTTACGATTTTGTTTTTAGTATTTTTAAAGCCTATACTTATAATGCTGGGATCAACTGAAAAATTACTGCCTTACACTATGACATATGGTTTCGTAACGGTACTTATGATAATTCCTATGATGTTCAAGCTGTATTTTGAATATTACGCGAGAGTCGATGGAAATCCAAAATTGTCGTTGCTTATGTCTACTGTTGGGCTAGGGCTAAACCTTGTATTTGACTATATATTTATAGCTGTATTTAAGCTTGGAATATTAGGAGCTGGGCTAGGGACATTTTCATCTATTGCAATATCAGCACTTATAGGGTTAATCTACTTTATAAGCGACAAATCGCATCTTAAATTTACTAAACCCAAGGTGGATTTTAAGCAACTATTATATTCCTGCTACAACGGTAGCTCAGAGATGTTCACTGAGTTTTCGACTGGAATAACCACACTTTTATTCAACAAAAGCATACTTGTTTTCCATGGAGAAAACGGCGTTGCTGCGATGTCTATTATAACTTATATGTATTACTTTTTCATCGCAGTTTACTTCGGGATAACAGTTGGTATATCTCCTGTTATCAGCTTTAATTTAGGCGCTAAGAATTTAGAAAAGATAAAGGAAAACTTAAAATACAGTTTCATATCATTGGGAATAAGCTCTGTTTTGATTTTCTTAATCTCGATGTTTGGTGGGAAGTATATAATTTTAGGATTTACAGCAAATGTAGATGTTTACAACATCGCATGCTTTGGTGTCAAGCTGTTCTCATTCTGTTTCTTGGCTATAAGCATAAATATCTTCATGTCTGGGTATTTCACAGCGATTGGAAACGGAACTATTTCAGCTATTATATCAATACTTCACACATTGGTATTTGTGTGCATTGCTATAGTTACACTTCCTAGATTTTTAGGAGTCTCTGGGATATGGCTTTCTGTTCCTGTAGCCGAGTTTTTAACTGTGTTTTTCTCTATGGCATTTTATTTTAAAATCGGCAGAAAAATACTTAAACCTATAAAAGAATAAGCTATATAAATAGATAAATCTACTATAAGAAAATCTTTATCCTAAAGATCCATAATGTTGATTTTCTTGAAATGCATGACGGAAATTATATTTATCCACAACTTTAAAGGAATATAATTTCCTATGCATTATAAAAATTTAAAGTAGGTTTATCTATTTTTAAGTTATAATAATTTAAATTCTATCTGTTCTGATTTTTGAGAATAAAAAACACTATCCAGCTTACCGATAAACTGTTCTAAGGTTTCCTGGCTGTAAATAGGCATAATTTTGTCGTTTTCGAGTAGTTTTTTATTGCCTTTGATTGATTTTAAATTCGTATATTTCTGATCATGTCTGTAGCATCCTACAATTTTATTCTGATTAAAGGCGTAATTTACAGTATGAAAGCTACCTCCATTTAAAGTAGTTTCAACTACTATAACCCCTTCACTGAGCGCACTCTGTAGTCTGTCCCTTTCGATAAATTTATACTTGGAGACAATCTGTCCTGGAGGATACTCACTTATCGCACAACCATTATTTTTAATTATCCTATCAAACAGAGCTTTATTATGCTTAGGATATACCATATCTAGTCCACAAGGCATAACCGCAATAGTTCTACCAAAAGCATCTAAACTCCCCAAGTGAGCAAATGTATCGCATCCATCTGCAAGACCACTGACTATAGTATATCCTCTCTGTGATAATGTAAAAGATATATTGTAAGAAACATCAGCTCCATGCAAGCTGGGATTTCTAGTGCCTATAACCGCAATTGACTTATCTGATAGACAATTTGTGTTCCCTTTATAGTATATTATTACTGGATTATCATTTATATTTTTTAATTTTTGGGGGAAATTAGGATCTAATACAGTTGATATCTCAATATTTTCTCTAGTACAAACTTCAATCGTTCTTTTAGCCATTTCATTTGCGTGTATTAAATCACTTTTAGTTATCATTACTTTTAGATTTAATGAGTTTAAGTAATCTATAGTTTCATCAGTTTCTAAACTATTTAACACGCCTTGATTTATTATTTTATTTATCCTCCTTCGTCCTAATCCTTTTATTCCTGTAAGTGTTATTATAAATTCTGCTTTATCCATTTTGTCTCCATTAAATAAATATTTCGTTTCAAATTATATTTATTATTTCTTTAAAACAAAAAACTATGCGAAATTTTATCACATAGTTTTTTTGCAAAAAGAATTGCCAAATTAGCATATTGTAATTTGGCAATTCTCCACATTTATTTATCTAAATTGTCTGTTGTTATTTTTTGAATTAAATTGTTCATTCGATCTTTGATCTGTCATTCGATTGCTTCTTTCGTTATTCATTTGATTATTTCTTTCATTATTCATTTGGTTTTGGTTTGATTGAGAAGTCCATTGGTTGTCAGTTGCAGTTTTGCGGTTATTTCCTGTTTTATCTGTTACATTCATATTTGCATTTCTATTATTTCTGCATCTACAATCTTGGCATTTTTGTGTACCTTTATTGTTCATTTTGTTTCTCCTTTATAATTTATTTACTTATATCTTCTGCAAAAATATCGATATTATATATGCAAATTTATAGAATTTAACGCATAAATTACCTCCTATTACTAATGAGAATAGAAATAATCTATCTCAGATTGCGACACTCCAAAATAACGTAAGTATTCATAATTCGCCATATCAGGCCATTTATTATAAACTCTACCTATCAATTGTTGAGCATTTAATAGCTCACATCTAACTTGTCCAAAAATTACAGTATTATTATCGAGTACTTTAACAGTTGCTTCTCCATCTGGAGTTGTATAATAAACTGTATTTCCTGATTCTCTTCTCGATAGTATTCTTCCATCTGATCCTTCTGATGCCATATATCCACATTTAAGTTCATTTTTAGTAAATTTACAAATACCTATTCCAGATTCTTCATCAAATATTACATATTTTCCTAATATTTTTTGCTCTACACTAGAAGTTTGCTTTATTTTATTTTGATTAAATACATCTATTGCATTCTTTAATTTTGAAGTTTGCTCATCAACTTCTTCTTGTGTAGATGCTTTTTCGCTGTAAATTTTGCTCGCTTCGTCTATGTATTTTTTTAAATTTGATTTTGAACCTGACTTATACTGTCCTGTTTTACTTCCTTCTGTTGAATTATTGTATAAATTCTCGGCTTTATCTATGTAGCTTTTTAATTCGCTTTTATCCACAGGTTTTATTATGCTGTCTTTAAATTGTTTAATTGCATTTTCAATTTCCTTGTTGATATCGTATGCAGCATCGTATTTTATCGATTCACTGTTTACAAATGTTTCTGCCTTATCTAGGATAGATTGAAGCTCTTTTTTATCTTCTTCAGGTATACTTCCTATATCAGTTCCAGTTTTTGTCTCTGAAATTAACTTTTTAGATGCTTCTATATTGTTTTTAATTTCGTCTAGAATACCTTGATCTATCGTGTATTTTAAAGTAACTACCTCTGTAGATTGTCCATCCTTATTGTAGCCAATTATTTTTATAGTTGTCGTATTAGAAATACAGATATTTCCCATATATTTTTGTGAATTTTGATCTGGTGTATATCCATTTATCGTATAATAATAGCTATGACCAATATTCATTCTGTCTTTTGCTAATTTCACGCAGATAGAAGATACATATTTTCCTTCAGAAATATCCATTTTAGCTGGCTTTGGCGATTCGCTTGCTGAATTTAATAGATTTCTTATATTAGTAGATAAATTAGCTTCACCTACCTCCTGCACAAACCTCTCTAAAAAGTCATAAGCAGTCCCACCGTCTATAGTTACTGCTATATCTATTATTTCTAAAAGTAATTCTTCGTTCTTTACGTCTAAATTCTGTGCGTCTTCTAATATTTCTACAGCGCTTTGGAATTCATTTTTGCCTACATACGCCTTAGATTTTTGTATCCTTGGAGCTGTATCCTTTGATTTTACCTTAATGGCCTTGTCAAAAGCTTCTATTGCCTGTTCGTATTGCTTTTGTGTTAAACAAGAATTTCCTTCCTCCATGTACTTGTTGTACAATGTCGGCGCCAATACCATTTTATAGCCTACTGCTAATATCGCCATAATTAATAATATTATTATTCCTATTTTTTTCTTATTAAAATTCCTCACTAATTTTATCCTCCTCGTATACTAAAATATAGGAGCATCGATAATTTTCGGTGCTCCTACTATAATTAATCTGTTATTTTTTCTATTTCCATATTCTTTGGAAGTACTAAGCTTAAAACAATAGATACAACGAATACTACTGCTACACAGTTTGCGCTAAACACGTCTTGAACCATTTTAGGGAATATTCCCCAAATAGCTATTTCACTAGCAGAAGTAAACCCTATACCAACTGCCAAAGATAGTGCTGTAATTATAATATTTCTTTGAGTAAATTCTGCACGTGCAAGCATTTCAATACCACTGACCATAATTGTACCGAACATCATTATTGTACATCCACCTAGTACAGAGTCTGGAATAGAGCTGAAAAATGCACCAATTGGAGGAATAAAACCTGCAAGTATCATGCAAATTGCTCCTGTCATAAGTGTAAATCTATTTACTACCTTTGTCATAGCGATTAGACCGACATTTTGGCTAAATGATGTAACTGGTGGACATCCAAATAAGCCTGTTATAGAGCTGGCAAATCCATCACATGCAAGAGAGCCTGAGATTTCTCTTTCTGTGATTTCTCTATCCAATCCCTTTGCAACTACTGCAGATGTATCACCTATAGTTTCAGCTGCTGAAACCATAAATATAATGCACACAGATACAATTGCATTGATGTTAAACTCTGGTGCTATCGGTAAAATTCTAGGGAATGCTATTATACCGTTAGATAAAATTCCAGATAAATCCACAACGCCTAAGAAAATTGCAACCACATATCCTACTAATAAACCAAATAATACAGATAATTGCTTCCAATATGATTTTGCAAAAATATTAAATAATAAACATGCAGCTAATGTAATTAGTCCAAGCATAAGGTTTTGCGCAGAACCAAAATTTTCTGTATACCCTCCACCAAATGAACGAACACCGACAGTCAATAGAGAATAACCTATAGTTGTAACTACAAGACCAGAAACAACTGGTGTGATAATTCTTCTCCAGTATTTTGCAAATAGACCTATTATCCCCTCAAAAATACCGCCGACAATAACCGCACCTACAACAGTTGGATATCCATATTGCGTACCTATGTAAGATAAAATTGTAACGAATGTAAAGCTTACACCCATAACAATCGGTAATTTTGAACCTACTCTACCAATAGGATATAACTGAATTAATGTTGCAATCCCTGCCATAAACATAGCATTTTGCAATAGCATTGTAATTTGCTCTTGTGCTAAGCCTGAAGCAGCTCCAATTAGCATAATCGGAGTTAAGTTAGCTACGAACATAGCAAGTATGTGCTGTAATCCAAATGGAATCGCTTTAGCCACAGGAACACGTCCGTCTAATTGGTAAATATTACTGATACTAGATACTTTTTCTTTTGTTTTTTCCATAAATTTTTCCTTTTCCTTTTACGATTTTTTACATTTTTATAAATGTACTTTTATCATACTATAATTTTTTTTGTAATACAATTACATAAATCGCTATTTTGGGGATTTTCATATCAGTAAAAATTCTTTACAAAAATTAAAACAGGACGCCCACAAAATTTTGCGAGCGCCCCTAGAAAATTATAGAAAACCAGCCGATTGTATAGAAAGACTAAATCTTAAATAATTTACTAAATACTTCGATTTTATTTTGAAGCAACTAATACACCTAGAGCAATTGAATTTAATTTAGCGATATCGCTATCTGCTCTAGAAGTCAATACTATCGGTGCTTTGGCTCCCATAACTATTCCAGCAGTATCTCCATTTGCGAAAAATACCACTGATTTATAAAGTACGTTTCCTGCTTTTATATCAGGCATCAGTAAAATATCTGCTTTGCCTGCTACAGGATTGTCTATTCCTTTATGTTTAGCTGCTTCTATAGATATGGCATTGTCGAGCGCCAAAGGACCGCCAACTATACAATCTTTAATTTCACCATTTTTACACATGTCTTCGAGTTCTTTTGCCTCAACTGTATCTGGCATTTTAGGATTTACTTTTTCCTTTGCACATATACATGCTACTTTCGGCATTTCTATATCCATTGATTTTGCTACTTCTACAGCATTTTCTATTATTTGTTTTTTTGCATTTAAATCTGGGCTTATATTCATAGCTGGATCAGTTAACAATATCAATCTGTCGTAGCTAGGAATATCTAGGATAGAAACTTGGCTCAATATCTTTCCACATCTAAGCCCAACTTCTTTATTTAAAACTGCCTTTAAAATAATCGATGTGTCCACTAATCCCTTCATGACCATATCCGCCTTATTTGAAGAAACTAGCTCTACTGATTTTAAGCAAGCCTCAGTTAAATCCTTGATATCTATCAATTCATATTTATTTAAATCCACACCTAAATCGTCTGCAATTTCCTTAGTCTTATATATATCCCCAACTAATATTGCATCGACTATACCTAGGCTTCTGGCATTTTCCACAGCTGTCAGCACCTCCTTGTCCTGACAGCACGCCACAGAAATTATTTTTTTATCCTTTGTCTTAGTCAATTCAACTAAGTCCTTTAAATTTTTCATTCTTAAACTCCACCTTTTTGTAAAAATCCAATATTAGCCTTCGTAAATTTTAACCTCCTCATCGCCTTCTACACATCTCATAACTCCAAAGGCAAGTGATTCCATTTCGTTTTCCCCTGGATACACCAAGACCTCACCTAGATGAGATACTCTTTCCTTCAACATATCCACAAGTCTTGTCCAATTTGCAAGACCTCCAGTTAAAACTATACCGTCTACTTTTCCATATAAAACTGTGGATATCCCTCCGATTTCCTTTGCAACCTGGTAAGCTAGTGCCTTAATTATCTTTAGCGCGTATTCGTCACCGTTTTTAATTCTATCATCTATTTCAAGGGCGTTTGTAGTGTTTAAATAAGCTACTATACCGCCTCTTCCGTTGACTTTTCTAATCATTTCTTGTTCTGAATATTTTCCTGAATAGCAAAGTCTTATCAAATCTCCAGTAGGAAGCTGTCCACTTCTCTCCATAGCCATAGGTCCGTCGCCTGCAAGTGCGTTGTTTACATCTATTATTTTTCCCCTTTGATGGGCCGCTACAGAAATTCCTCCGCCCATGTGGACTACGATTAGATTTACATCCTCGTAATTTACATTTTTGTCCACACATGCCTTTCTAGCCATAGCTCTGTGGTTTAGCATTTGGAAGGATTCGTATCTCTCTATTTCTGGTAGTCCTGAGATTTTTGCTTCATCACAAATTTCACTGCATGCAGGTGGATCCACTGTGTATGCCTTCACTCCGTATTGCTTTGCTAATTCGTAGGCGATTTCTCCGCCTATATTGCATGGATGCTCACCGTAAAGCCCTGACCATGCATCGTCGATCATCTTCTGATTTATCTCATATGTTCCCCCTGATACCGGCTTTATAGTTCCTCCACGACTTACAAATGCGAAAAATTCCTCCAATTTCTCCCCTTTTTCTTCCACTTTTTGGATTACTTTTTCTTTTCTATATTCGTACTGATCCTTGTATTTTAAATATTTTTCAACATCGGCTCTAGGGTGTACTATAGATTCCACCCATATCTTTTCATATCCATCGTATACAGATATTTTGGTAGATGTAGAGCCCATATTCATAATCAACATTCTTTTATTCATAAATCCACCTACCTAAACTCTATATAGCTAAACTTCTAATAAGTGCCATTCTAGCATCGACCTCTTGTTGTATTTCTTCAAAATCAGCTTCTGTAAAATGCTTAAATTTACCTGATAACTGTAAAAATTCCTTTACACTTATAGGATTTTTATTTTCTACATTGACTTTTAATTCGCCATTTTCAAATTCAATAAGTGGGAAGAAGTTGCTCTTAACTGCCTTTCTAGCTACTTCTATACTCTTGTCGGAAGAATGAACCCATCCTGTTGGACATGGAGAGAATATATGTAAGTAAGCAAATCCTTTTTTACTTGCTGCAATACCTTTTTCAACCTTTTCCACAAAATCCTTCATATTTGATGGAGATAGAGTAGCCATATACTCTACATTGTTCATAGCCATTATAAGTGGCATATATTTTTTAGGTTGTGTTTTACCTTGAAGCACACTTCCAACTGGAGTTGTACTCGTTCTAGATCCCTTAGTTGTAGTTGAACTTCTTTGGAACCCTGTGTTCATATATCCTTCGTTATCGTAGCAAATATAAAGCATATGCTCTCCACGCTCTGCTGCACCACTCAATGATTGGAATCCACAGTCTGCAGTCGCTCCGTCACCTGCAAATGCGATTATGTTCACATCATCTCTACCTT
>NZ_JAXEWM010000139.1:0-12484 GCF_034113885.1 Intestinibacter sp. | reverse complement strand
CTTCTACTCTATTTTGATATAAATCTAAATCTCTACGCTCATTTTCTATTTGTATAATTTTATCAACAATTCTTTTTGTTTCCATTTTTTCAACTCCTTATAACCATCAAAATTTAGTATATTATATACCAAATTCAAACTAAAACCTTTAAAAATCAAAAATATGAGAAGTTCGGAATATTTTTCCGAACTCGCTCTTTCATATATTAGATTAATTTAACTCTTTATTTTTTTTACTTAATTTTTTTTGTTCGAATATATAAGTTCAAACGGGTCGAACATAAAAGTTCATTCCTTTGGTTTTTGGTGCGATTCTTTTGACTCTAAAACCAAGGGGTTCGTTTTTAAAATCAAATAAACTGCCTCCATCTTCAAATAACAATTTTATCTATAATCCATTTTTACATGAAGCAAAAAAAGCAAAAACCACCGAAGTTCGGAATCCACTTCCGAACTTCTCTTTTATATGGTGAGTTTATTTAACTCTTTATTTAACTAACTAAATATTTTTTGTTCGACCATATAAGTCCAAACGGGTTGAACTTTAAAGTTCATTCCCCTCGGTTTTTGGTCAATTAACTTCGGTTTTTGATCCACTACTTCGGATTTCGGTCAATCACATTGCATATATCGATGAATTTTGACAAAACAACTAAACTGCATCATCATCGACTACCTGCTCCTCAATCAAAAGCTTCTCATATTCTTCATCTAAATTATAAAGCGAATAAGTTCCGTTTACCTTCAGCGTGTATCGCTTCAAGATTCCCTTATCCGCCATTTTCTTAAAATGTCTATATATCACAGTTTTTTGTACGTTCAAAATTGGATAGTTATCACAAACTCCACTGTAGTTGACCCAATAATATGTCTCACCAGCTATTTCCTTTTTCACCATGTTTCCTGATTCACTAAATCTAACAAACCATCTTAAAAGCAACAAATCCACAAGATCCAATCCCAGCTCGCAGGCTGCTTCTTGAGAAAATCCATAAAGTACCTTTTGCAAAAAATCGCCTCCCTAGTAAATATATTTACTTATTAATTACATTTTGCGAGGTGGCTTTCCTTCATATTTTCATGATTTATTCAAACAATTGACAAATAAAGTCATGCTATAATTAAATTAGAAGGTATATTACAAATTACAAGGGGGTTTCCTTATGGAATATTTCAACAGCTTATACAACAGACTGGAAGGAAATAATGAAAAACAAATGCAATTATTTTTAATAAGAGAAAATGCAATCAATGAAATACACAATGCCAATGTTCTAGCTCAATTGCATACCAATCCTAGCTTTACAGAAAAATGGACTAAATTAACACCAGAGCAAAGAGTCGTAGAAAAGGTATCAATCGCCAAATCTGTTGGAAAATCACATGTTCCACATACTATGCCCGCACCTAAAACAGATGGCGAGATGGCTTTTATTATACAGGTAAATTACGAACCTGCTTTTAATAATTGTATTTCGCTGTGTATCCAAGGTGGTCTTGAAGAATTGTATAAAAGCCAAATCTATTTAAAAAATAAATCTAAAATTATGGACTACAATATCATAGTGACAAACGCAGCCCAAGTTGATTTATCTAAGTTTAAAGAAAATATACAAATACTCAATTCTGTGTATGATTGTTTTAATATAAAAATTGTAGAAGCCGCAGAAAATAAATCAGATGACGAAACAAATAAACCTGATAATAAAGAAGAAAAAGAACCACCTAAGAAGAAAGGCTTCTTGTCTAAATTTTTTAAAAAATAAACCTTTTTAACATAAAATCAAAACAAGCACCTCAGCAAAACTGCCAAGGTGCTTTTTTAAATTCTATTCCTCTATCCTACTCAAATAAATACCAAATCCACCCGCCAAAATCACGATAATAATGCACACAACTATTTGATAAAAAATAGTGTGTCCTCCAGAATTAAAAATACTAAGCGCATTTACCAAACCGTGGCAAGCTATACATGGATATATATAATTCATCTTCAACACAAACATCGCAAACATAAATCCAATAGCTGCAGCGTATATAATCTGCAAAATCGTAGGCAAAAATTCTGCCCCGTTTAACAGGTGATTAAATACGCAAATTCACCCATTTCTGAAATATTTTCGCAAATGGTAAATACCACTACATAAACAGCTATCCATAAAAGTGACAGTCTTAATTCCTTTTTTTGAGATATTTCTCTCATACAATTATTCTCCCCTCTTTATTTCATTTACTATCCCACAAAAAGTCATCTGCAACAATTTCACAGTATGCTCTTCATTGTATTTCATAGAATTGTTGGCAATCATCGCTGCCATACCATGTACAGTTAAAAATACTGCTGTAAATACTTCCTTAGCTCCTTTTATGTCGATGCCGATTTTGCTTGATATCATTTGGAATATCGGGCTCAATCTTTCGTCATCTACTAGATCGACCAGGCTTTTTGATGAAAATTTATCTGTTTGGAATAAATACTTAAATAGTTCCTTTTCTTCATATGCAAAACGTATATATAAAATTCCTATTTCTAGTATTGGATTTGGTACGATATTATAAAATTAACTATTCTATTTACCCATCCAAACCAAATTATATCTAGTAACTCCATTATCTGCAGTAGTCTCATTATACAGCTTACATCCAAAGTGTTGATATATATCAGCATACTCCTTCATATCAGTATCAAACAATAACGGCACATCTCTCTCCAAAGCCTTCTGTTTTGCAAACTCTACTAATTCTCTAGCTCGCCCTTGACCTTGGCACTCTTTCTTCACGCACACCATGAGTATCTCTAAATGCGTCAATTTAGTATACTTCTTATTTCCATCGCTGATTTGACTTATGTGTTTTAAAAATTTCTTGTTTATTTTATATGGAATTGCAAAAATTAATTTTACTAGCATCTTTAATTGAGGGATCATTGGCTTGCAGTCGCTATAAGCCAATCCTATATAGGCATTTTCGTCATCGCTACTATACAGTGATTTTGATTCATATACGCATTTCACATATATATCCATGTATTTCATGACTAGATCTTTTCTCTCTTCTACTGTTCCAAACTCATGAAATAGCTCATTTGTAACAAATGCCTCACCTATCAAATTTGATATTTCTTTTAACTTTTGTTTAGATATATTTTCAACTAATTTCATATATCTTATCCCTCCTTCTATATTTAAAATTATATACCCTAAAAAACCTAAAAAAAGAGAAAAGTACCCAAGCCAAAGCCCAGATACTTTTCCCATTATATTTATTAAAAAAATAATTTAACCCGCAGAGCCTATACGTTCCACTCAAATTGTCCGTCTTCCTTGATGCTGAAGAAATCAGAATATCCAAGATCAAATACTTTTTCTGCCAAGTTTTCAACTTTAACTTTATTCTTAACAAGCTGTGCATATGGTCCAGCGTAAGATATATCTCCTTGAACTATAAAGCCTGTAAGAACGTCGTCTTTTATAACAGCCTTCTTGTAAGTGTCTCCATATTCATATGTCACTACATCGTAGCTGTCATCTGCTGGTGTAGTAAATCCTAGAGAAACTGTTGGTATTCCCATGAAGTTCATAGTGTTTTTGAATTCGAATCTATCAGTTAGGAATTTTTCTACGCCTGCCATGTTGCTTGCAGCAACTACACCTTGTTTTGTAGCTAGTGGCCAGATTCCTGTTCCTGTTACGTCGCCTGCTGCATAAACGTCTTTTACGTTTGTTTCGCATTTGTCGTTTATTATGATTCCTCTTCCAGCTTCTATTCCTGAGCCTTCTATTAAGGCTATGTTAGGTTTTACACCAGTTGAAACTATTAATAATTCGCAGTCTAGTTTTTCTCCATTTACGTTTACGCCAGATACGTTGCCTTCTTCATCTAGGAAAACTTCTCCTATGTTGCATGATGTAATTATATTTACACCTTTTGCTTTGAATTTATCTGCGTAAACACTTGCTGCTTTTTCATCTAATTGTTTGTCTAATATACGATTTTCCATCATCATTATAGAAATTTCTTCTATGCCATCTATTTCTAATAATCCTGATAGTGCATCTATACCAACTAAACCTCCACCTATTATAGCAACCTTCTTGCAGTGTTTTGCTTTTTCTCTAATTGCTATAGCATCTTCTATGTTTCTAAGAGGGTAGATGTTTTTTCCTTCTCTTATGTTTTTGATAGGAGGAATTGCTGCATTTGCTCCTGATGCTATTAATAATTTGTCGTATTTTTGTTCTTCAGTTTTTCCATCCTTTTCGTATTTTACAGCTTTATTTTCTGTATCTATTGATGTTACTGTTGCTTTTTTTATCCAAGTTGCATTGTTCTTTTCCATGAAATCAGCGTCCACGAAGTTTATACCTTCTACTGTTCTGTGTTCTGATATTACATGGTGTAGCATACAACGAGAATATATATTTTCATCCTTTGATATAACTATTATATTTACACTTTTGTCTAATTTTCTAAGAGTTTTTACTGCATCTACGCCGGCAGCACTTGCACCTATTATTACATAAGTTTTTGGTCCTATTTTAGATGCTGGAACCTCGATTTCATTAGTATCGTCTTTTTTATTAATTCCTAGAATATTCTTTAATTTATCTATCATACTAATCTTCCTCCTCTTGTAATTCTAATGCACCACTTGGGCAGTTATATACACATAGAGGAATTTCTTCTCCTTGGCATAAATCACATTTTACGATTTCTTGTTTAGTTCTGTCATCTGGTTTTAGTATTCCATATGGGCAACTCATGACACACATATAACATGAACCACATTTTTCCTTGTCATATGAAACTATTCCTGTTTCAGGATCCTTTGACATAGCTCCACTCATGCATGTAAGAACACATTCTGGTTCATCACAGTGTCTGCAAGTTAGTGGAACTGGATGGCCTGAGCCATCTAGTTCTATATGATTTCTGCTTTCTGTATCTATACTTTGTAAATCTATGAAATATTTATCTTTATTAACATCAATAAAGCTATCGAATTTATGTTTTTCGCCACAGCTTCTAGTCATGCATGCTATTACACAACTTTTACATCCTGTGCATAAATCTTTATTAATTATTATTCTGCGCATATTTTACCACATCCTTAAAAATTAATTATTTTAAGCCTAAGCCTTTTCTTCTATCCATTATTTCTGCTTCTAATATATCAGCTGATTCTACTGGATCTGGGTTTATTATTACTTTACCGCCAGTGATATCTACTAATCCTTCAGTTAAAATTTGAGCTACTAATGGTCCACCTGTTACGAATGGTGGTAAAGCTAAGTGAAGTGGTAAACCTAAAGCTAAACCGAATGCTCCATCAGCTAATGCTTGTTCTTCTAACCATTGTGGTGCAGAAAGAGCTACTGGTAATTGTGGTATATCTACGCCTAATTCTTTTGCTAATTCACTTACAACTATTTCTATTCTACCTATTGCTAGACATGGACCAAAGTTTAGTACTGGTGGTATGTTTAATTTCTTACATACTGCTTTTAGGTTTTCTCCTGCTAATTCTTCTGCTCCTGGAGACATTAATCCTACGTTTTCAAGTCCACCTGTTGAACATCCTGCTGATAATACTAAGATGTCTTTTTTGATTAATTCTTTAACTAATTCTACTGTATGAACGTCATGTCCACCTGCAGTCATATTAGAGCATCCTACTACACCAACTACACCCTTGATAGTTCCGTCAGCTATTAAATCTATTAATGGTTTCCAAGTTCCACCTAAGAATTCTTTTAGGTTCTTTTCACTTACACCAGTTAAAGATTCTGCATAACCGTGATCTTTAGGTATATCTATAGTTACGTTTCCTCTTCTTGCTTTGTAAGCTTTTACTGCTTCGTCTATTAATTTAGCATCTATTTCATCGAATTTATCTCTATCTAATTGGATTAATTCTGCATTTTTCTTCTTAGCAACATCGTCTAAACATATCATCTTAACTTGTAGTTTGTCAGCTATTGGTTCTAATCCTGGTAAAGTACAGTTAAATTCTGATACTACCATGTCTATAGCTCCTGTAGCTAATACAGCTTCACTTGTGTAGTTGTTTCCAGCGTGTCCTTCAAATACTTCTTTATAATGTTCTCCTCTTAATTGTAAATCTTGACCTACACATGTACATCCTACTAATTTTAGTCCCTTAGCTCCTGCTTCTTGAGCTATTTTTACTACTGCTGGGTCTTTTAGTTTTTCTTGGAAGCTTGCAAATGTTGAATGTTGATGTCCAGTTACCATTATGTTTATGTAGTCTTCATCTATTACTCTGAATCCAACTGGTGCCATTCTTATGATAGGATCTCCTAAAACTATATCATTTAATAGGTTAGTTAAAGTTAATCCATATAAACCAGTAGCGATACCTAATGATAAGCAGTTCATTAACATATCAACTGGGTCTGAGTTTAAGTTTGTAGAAGATTTTACACATCCGTCGAATACTTCTGATTTAGCTCCACCAGGCATGATTCCTAGTTCTTTCCATTTTTCAACTCTCTTTGGATATGCTAGTTTTTCAACTAATTCCATTTTTTCGTATCTTGGTTTGTATAAATCTGCTAATATTGCTTCAGCTATTTTTACACATCTCTTATGTGGATCGTCGTCGAATATTCCTAATTCTTCTCCTAATATATCTAAAGCTTTTTGACTTTTTATAACGCCGTTATTTTCCCCAACATGTTTTACGTTTAAAGCTGTATTTTCAACAACATGTAGATAACAAGCTGCCCCTGCTGATACCGCTCTTAGGAAGTTTCTTGCAACTATTGTATCTGCATCTGCTCCACATATCCCTCTTGGTGATTTTGGAGTAACTCTACAAGGTCCGTTTGAACATAGTCTACAACAGACACCTTGAAGACCGAATCCACATTTTACTTTTTGATCTATAGTTCTTTGGAATGCTGTTTCAAATTCTCCAGCTTTTGATGCTACGAAGCTTTCTAATCTTTTGTCTGCACTTTCACACATTTTACAACTATTACAATTCATATTTTTCTTCCCCCTATTAATTATTTTTATAACAAATCTTTAATTATTTTACCTAAGTCATAAATATGAAATAGATTTTTATTTCATAACTTTTATTTCGCTCAATTTATTTATACCATTTTTTCCCTTTTTTAAACACCCATTTGTTAAATTTTTATTTTATTTTTTAATACTATTTCAATTTAAATTATTATTGTGATATATTGTAAATTTTGCTATAATATAAGTGAAATTAAAAATTCAAAAGGAGGCTTTTAGTATGGCTTATAAAATAACTGACGATTGTGTAGCTTGTGGTTCATGTGCTGATGAATGTCCAAACGACGCTATAACTGCAGGAGATGACAAATACAGTATAAACGCTGACGAATGTTTAGATTGCGGTTCTTGTGCTGATGCTTGTCCAAACGATGCTATAGTAGAAGGCTAATAACCAAGAAACTATCTGAAGTTTCCACTTTGGATAGTTTTTTTCCTAAATAATTTAATTTCAAAATACGACATCGATAAGGAGAAAAATATGGCTTACGTAATAGGTGATGCTTGTATAAGCTGTGGTGCATGCGAATCAGAATGCCCTGTAGAATGTATATCAGCTGGAGACGATAAATATGAAATAAATGCAGATTCTTGCATAGAATGTGGATCTTGTGCTGATGTATGTCCTGTGGAAGCTCCATGTGCTGAATAATAACGGAAATAACTAACTGAAAAAGCCAAATGGATTTATATACTTCCATTTGGCTTTTATATTTTTTCTAATAAATTTAAACTTTTTAAAATGATCCTTAACAAAAAAAGAACTGCTACATAAGCTAATCCCAATAAACTTATGCAACAGTTTTCTCAATTTATATAAATCCCGATTTAATCTTCTTTCATAAGATATGATAAAGTAAATAGGCTTTCTGTCAAATTTACATTTTCAACTATAATGCTTGAAGGTACATCTAAATCCATTGGAGCAAAGTTCCAAATTCCCTTTATTCCAGAGCTAACTAATCTATCAGCTAATTCTTGTGCGCCATTTTTAGGCACACATAAAATAGCTATGTCTATATTATTAGCCTTTACAAAAGATTCTATATCGTCCGAGTCTAAAATTTCAAAATCTCTTATTTTTAATCCTATAATTTTAGGATTAGCATCAAATAACGCTTTTATTTCAAATCCTGCTTTTCTAAATCCTGAATAATTAGCTATAGCCTGTCCTAAGTTTCCTGCTCCTATTAGAATTGCATTGTATGGTCTGTCTAGCCCTAGAATTTTTCCGATTTCTGTATGAAGAGCCTCTATATTGTAGCCATACCCTTGTTGTCCAAATCCGCCGAAATTGTTTAAGTCTTGTCTTATTTGTGATGCTGTGAACCCTATTATATCACTTAATTCCTTTGAAGAAATTCTCTGTACATCGTTATCAAGTAAGTCACCAAGATATCTGTAATATTTTGGTAGTCTTCTGATAACTGCCATTGATATATTCTTACTTGCCATCATCTCACCTCTTTTATTTAATATTTTTATAATAACACAATTAAATAATACCACAACCATTAAATAATACCATATTTTTTAAATAGTTTTATATATCCTTGATTATATTATATCAAAAGTTTATAATTTTAGATAGTTTAAGCAGATAAACTTTAGTTATTAAATTATAAATTATATAAATAAATTTTAAAAAAAATTAAAAAGAAAGGAAAGGTTTAAAACTGATGATCATTTTATCTTGTAATAATTTGAATAAAAGTTTTGGTATAGATTCAATCCTTGAAGATATTAGTTTTACTATAAACGAGGGTGACAAAGTCGGTATCATCGGTGTAAATGGTACTGGAAAAACAACTTTATTTAAAATTATTTCTAATGAGTACGGGTATGATAGTGGTGAAATTTACACTTCTAAAGATTGTGAAATTGGTTATTTGGAACAAAATACCAACTTTTATTCGGAAAACACTATATTGAAGGAGGTTTTAGAAGTATTTAAACCTCTTATAGAAATGGAAGAAAATTTAAGAGAACTTGAAGTTAAAATAGCAGAAGAAGGAAGCAAATCAGATTCTAAAATCTTAAATAAATTAATGGATGAATATTCACATAAAATGGATTTATTTGCGGCTAATAACGGCTACGGGTACAAGTCTGAAGCTAAAGGCGTTCTTATCGGTCTAGGATTTAAAGAAGACGATTTTGACAAACAGGTCAACGTTTTATCTGGGGGAGAAAAAACTAGAGTGCTTTTAGGTAAGCTACTTCTTAAAAAGCCTACTTTATTACTTCTAGACGAACCTACCAACCATCTAGATTCTGAGGCTATCGAGTGGTTGGAGTTCTTCTTAAAGCAATACAAGGGGACTGTTATGCTTATTTCACATGATAGATATTTTCTAGATCAAGTGGTAAATAGGACCTTTGAAATCTACAACAAAAAACTTAAAGCATATAATGGTAATTACTCTGCTTTCATTGAATTATCAAAGGTAGAAAAGGAATTAGAAATAAAAAAATACGAAGACCAACAAAAGGAAATCAAAAAACAAGAGGAATCAATAGAAAGACTTAAGGCTTATGGTCGTGAAAAACACTTAAAGAGAGCTAGAAGTAAGGAAAAAGCTCTTGATAAAGTAGAAGTCCTTGATAAACCAGAGCTATACAGAAAAAAAGCTAAAATATCTTTTGATCCTTCTGTGGTAAGTGGTAACGATGTAATTCAGATAAGAGATATGTCTATGGGCTTTGGCGACAGAATTTTATTTAAAGATTTAAATTTAGACATATACAGAGGCGAAAAGGTCGCTTTAATCGGGCCTAATGGAATAGGTAAATCTACATTATTTAAAATAATAATGGAGGAGCTTACTCCTCTAACTGGTGATGTTAAGCTTGGTACGAATGTAAATGTTTCTTACTTCCACCAAGAGCAAAAAACTCTAAACCTTGATAACTCTATCATAGATGAAATATGGGAGGATAATCCTAACCTAACTCAAACTCAAATCAGAACTATGCTCGGTGCTTTTCTATTTGAAAATGAGGATGTATTTAAGCAAATTTCATCTCTTAGTGGTGGAGAGAGAGCCAGAGTCGCTATATTGAAGCTGATTTTATCTAAGGCGAATTTCCTGCTTCTTGACGAACCTACAAACCACTTGGATATAGACTCTAAGGAGGTTCTAGAAGAGGCTTTAAATAATTACACTGGTACTATATTCACTATTTCGCACGACAGATATTTCTTAAATACAGTAGTCGACAAAATTCTTGTTTTAAACGAAGACGGCGTGACTGAATACCTTGGTAACTACGACTACTACATGGCTAAGAAGAAAGAATCTGAAGAAATAGCAGCAAATGTTGAAGAGGAATCAGAAAAAACTAAAACTCAACTAAAAGAAGAAAAACGTAGAGAACGTGAAGAACGCGAAAAGCAAAAGAAAAATAGAAATAAAATAGCTAATACAGAAAAGGAAATCGAGGAGATTGAAAATAAAATAGGTGAGCTTGATGAACTTCTTTGCTTGGAGGAGGTTTATTCTAACCCTGAGAGATCTAAGGAGGTTAGCTTGGAAAAAGCTGGCTTAGAGGATAGATTATCTGAGCTTTATGAGCTATGGGAAGAGCTTATGTAGTATATAGATTAAAAAAAGTAGGAGCAGACGCCCCTACTTTTTTGTTATAAATATATTTAATTCATTAATTTTTCTACTTCAGATGGATCAAGGCCTGTAGATTTCACTATTGTATCTTTGTCTAAACCTATATTAATCATAGATTTAGCTATTTCAATAGCTTTTTTCTTCTCGCCTTCTTCAATACCCTTTTGAATTCCTTCTTTGATTCCTTTTTTAATACCTTTTCTCTCAGCTTCATTCAATGCACTTACTTTATCCTTTAGGGTTTTAGCTCTCATTTCATACAATTCACGTTGAGTATCATCATTACTCATTCTAATAAGTTCGTCCTTAGCCTGTCTTATTTCATCTACACTCATTTCAATAAACCTTACATTAATTAATATTTATCTTCAAGTTAGGCACAGCATTTAATGACATATCATCAATCTTACCATTTATAAAATTATGATATCCAGCACAGCCTATCATAGCTGCGTTATCTGTACATAATTCTATTCTTGGGTATTTGATTTCTATATCGTATTCCTTCGCCATTTCTGTGATTTTTGCTCTAAGTGCTGAGTTTGCCGCAACTCCGCCTGATAAAGCTATTGTCTTGTAACCCTTTTCGTTGGCAGCTTTTACAGCCTTTGTAGCTAGGACCTCTACTACAGCTTCTTGGAATGACGCTGCTACGTCTTCTACTACGATTTCTTGTTTTTTCATTTTTTGGCTGTTTAGGTAGTTTAACACTGCTGATTTTAGTCCGCTGAAGCTGAAGTCGTATGAATCGTCTAAGTAAGCTCTAGGGAATTCTATCGCGTGTTTGTTTCCTTGTTTTGCTAATTTATCTATAATAGGACCTCCTGGGTATCCAAGTCCCATCGCTCTAGAGATTTTATCGAAAGCCTCACCTGAAGCGTCGTCTCTAGTTCTTCCTAAGATTTCGTAAGTTTGGTAGTCCTTAACTTCTACTAAGTGAGTGTGTCCACCTGAAACTACTAGAGTTATAAATGGTGGTTTTAAATCCTTGTGTTCTATGTAATTTGCGTTTATATGACCTTGCATGTGGTTTACTCCAACTAGTGGAATTCCTAGGGTGAATGCAAGAGCCTTTGCATAAGATAATCCTACTAAAAGTGCCCCAACTAGCCCTGGTCCGTAAGTCACAGCTATGTGGTCGATTTCTTCTGGTTTGATTCCCGCTGTATCTAGCGCTTCTTGGTACACTGCATCGATATTTTCTATGTGTTTTCTAGACGCTACCTCTGGAACTACACCGCCGAACTTTTTATGTAATTCTATTTGAGTTGAAACTATGTTTGCAAGCACTTCTCTACCGTTTTTTAGTATAGCAACTGCTGTCTCGTCACAACTACTTTCTATAGATAAAGTTATAATATCCTTCATTATTTCACCGCCTATTTATTAAAATTCCTTCAATTGATTCCACATAATTATGGCATCCTCTTTATTATCGTTATAATATTCTTTTCTTATTCCTGCCATTTTAAATCCGTATTTTCTATATAAATTTTGTGCAACTGTGTTTGATTTTCTGACCTCTAATGTCATTGAAAAAATGCCTTCTTTCTTGCATAATTCCACCATTTCGTGCACTAATCTATCTCCTATTCTCTGACCTCTATAATCACTGTGAACTGCCACGTTTGTTATATGCCCTTCATCTACTATAAGCCAAATCCCAATATATCCGACAATTTTACCATTCAAATCTGCTACAAGATATCTCGCTAAATTGTTTTTTAGCTCATCCATTAGAGATTTTTTAGACCAAGGATCGGCAAAACAGTCTAGCTCTACCTTGTGAACCTCGTCTATGTCTGTTTTTC
>NZ_JAXEWM010000138.1:0-25652 GCF_034113885.1 Intestinibacter sp. | reverse complement strand
TGAAAACATAAAGAAGGAATTAATTTTTAGCAAGTTGTTGAAAATAGAGGAAATTAAAGAAAATCTATCTCACATAAGCTATTTGCGCCCATTTAAAGGTTTAGATGACTTAGCAAGTTAGATTTTCTTATAAAGTGGTGTATTTATTATTATAAAATGACATAAATATCAATTTTTGATTCTGTAATTTTAAATTGTTTAAATTATTTATACTCTCTAATTTTTTAAATTTTATTTTTTTATTTTTACTTATAAATTCAATTTCAGAATTATTATTTAATATAATAGTGGAATTCTTGTCTGAAATATATTCTAGAATATTTAATTTAGGATTAGAAGTATATAATAAATCATATAAATCACGTAGATTTTCACATATACATTTTAATTTCTCATAAATTGTAGTATATTGATAAGTATTTTCAGTTATTTTATTTATAATTTTAATTCCTCTGTCTATAATATACTTTTCATTAAATTTATTTATTGGAATACATATTAATTGAAAAATTTTAAGTAGCTTAAAAGTATTTTTTATAAACTCATCTTTTTTTACAAAATCAAATTCTGGCTTTAATAAATTTTTTAGTTGCGTTTTTGTAATATATAACAAACCGTTTATTTTACTTGATTCTACCAAAATATTCTTAACCTTTAAATTTTCTTTTTCACCTATTGCATATACACTTGCATCATTTTCAATTAAATTTACAATCCTATCTATATGATTGTATGTATTATAAAATATAACTTTTTCAAGTTGTTCTTCATCTAAAATATAATCTTCTATTATAGAAATTGATTTATAATAAGATTCTTCCTCCAATAAAATTAATTTATTACAATTACTGTATTCACCTATTAATAAATCTGCCACATCAAATCTTGATGTAAACAAAAATATATTTTGTAAATGAAGTTTATTTCCTTTAATATCAATAAAATTATCTATATCACTATAATATCTTGCAGGAAATACTGTTCCAAATTCATACTTTTGTTGATTTATTTCAATTTTTAAATTTTCTAAAATATGTTGCATATATTTTTTACTCTTAAATACTACTAATATTTGTTGATTTAAAACACCAACTAATTGATTAATATCTAAATCAAGTAATTTACTAATTAATTTTCTTCCTTCTTTACTCTCATTATTTTTTCCCATTTTATCTAACTTTTCTGATTTACCAAAATATCGTGTTAATTTGTATGCATCACTTTTGAATATTTTTTGAATACCATTCCTAGCTTCTAATACTATATATTCAGTATCTTTAAAATAACCACTTTTATCAACTTCACAACCTTTGTATTTATATTTTCTTCCTTTATACATAACAACTTGATCTGTTTTTAAGTTAGATACTATATTATTATTATAATTTTTTAAATCTTCAAGATATGTATTAATAGCTACAATAACTAATAAACATACATCTATACCTATTCTTTCTGATGAAACTAATATATTATTTTTACAATCAATATCTAATATTTTACTTTGAACTATATCATAAATTTTTTCTATATCATCCAAAAAATAAGAAAGTTTTTTATCATATATATATACTTTTGTTTTTAAAATTGAAATTATTTTATCCCTCACTAAAAAATTCACCTCTTTTGTATATACTAATATACTCGCTAATATATTTTATATTTCGTTTTAATTATTAATTTTTCCTTTAATTTTAACAAAAAAATTAATTTAACGACAATAAATTTAATAATCAAAATACTTATTTCATTAAAAAAAGTATGTTACAAAATAAATTTTAAATTATTTTGTAACATACTTTTTTTCAATATAATTTTTAACTTTTTTAAATTACTTCTAAAATTTTATCAGCTATAAAATCAAAGCTTCCATTTTCAAACTGATCTATATCGACCTTATTAGGATTTTCAAGATTATCTGTAACCAAATAAGTCTTAACACCTAGCTCACCAGATATCATATCTTCTAGTGCATTATTTCCGACCATTATAGATTCATTTGGATTAGAACCGATTTTTTCGAAAATTTCTCTATAATAATCTAAGTTTGGCTTACAGTAGTGGCTGTTTTCGAAGGTAGTCACATAGTCGAAATCCTCTAATTTCAAGCCAATCCAGTTAAGTCTAGTTTGAACAGCTACCTTTGGGAATATTGGGTTTGTAGCTAAAACTACCTTTACTCCTTTGTCTTTTAGAGCTTTTATAAATTCTGATCTATCTACGTCTTCTTGTAGTGTAGATTTTGCATTATCGAATTCATTTGCGTAAAAATCAAGGAAGCTTTGTTCCATTTCATCGTATTCTCTTTGCATTAATTTTGAGAATGTAACTTTAAATGCCTCTTGGTTAGTGACCTTTCCATCGTTTTTAACCATGCTTCCTGTTCCTGCCCATATAGATTTTATAAGTAAATCATTATCGTATCCCATAGGTACAAATTTTTTTGCTAAATTATAAAAATAAGCTTTTATAAATTCCTCCTGATCAAAAGGAATTAGTGTTCCATCTAAATCAAATAATATTGTTGTAATTTTTTCCATTTTTCCCCCTAATTGCTTTGATACACTTCTTTAAGTTAATATTTCCATTTTATTACAAAACGTATAATTAATCAAACTTATTTTACACATGAGCAATTTGAATAGTCAAATTCTACCTTTTTATTAGTAGCATCTAGATAACACATTGCACCTAGAGGTATTGTACCGACTGGGATGCAGTGACCTGTTTGCAGGTTGTAGATTGTAGGCTTTTTGTATCTCTGGGCGATTTCGTTTACTATATCCTCGACTGCCCAATCCTCGTCTCTGACCTTTCTGCAATCCTTGAAATCACCGAATATTATCCCCTTGCAATCTCTAAATTTGCCAGCCATGTGGAGGTGATTTATCATTTTGTCTACATTATATACATATTCACTAGTCTCTTCTATAAATAGGATTTTGTCCTTAGTATCTATTTCGTATTCTGTTCCCAAAGATGTATTTATCAAACTCAAATTTCCACCCACGATTTGACCTTGACATTTTCCTTCATATAATGTAAATATTTCTTCGCCTTCAGGGTTTTCGAAATTTATTCTTTCATCTGTAGCTATGTTTTTTAATAGAGACCTTTCTGTGTAATCGTCCATATCGACAAATCTTCTCGCCACAGGTCCATGGTAAGTAACCAAATCGCATTTTTGGTTAAACGCAATGTGAAGCGCTGTTATATCGGACAATCCTAGAAATATCTTCGGATTATTTCTGATAATATCAAAATCGATTAAATCCAATATCCTAGCAGCTCCATATCCACCTCTTATGCAGAAAACCGCGTCTATATTTTCATCCGCAAACGCCTCTTGCAGACATTTAGCTCTCAATTCATCGTTTCCTGATAAGTAGCCTCTGTCTACGCTATAACAGCTTTCGTAAATTTTCACTTTGTATCCTCTATCTATCAAAGATTTTTCAACGTCCTCTATCTTAGCTTCACGTAAATGACCTGAAGGAGCCACAATTCCTATAGTGTCGCCTTTTTTTAGTCTTTTTGGTAATATCATGATGTCATTCCTCCTCTTTACATTTCGCGTATACTATTTTATTTTTATTATGCTCGAATTGTTACTTTATTCTTCTTTAGCCCATCCGTATGAATATTTGACTGCCTTGTTCCAGCCCTTTATCTTCTTAGCTCTGTCTTCCTCTGATATTTTAGGAGTAAAAACTTTATCTATCTCCCAGTTTTTTATAACTTCTTCTTTGTTTTTCCAGTAGCCTACTGCTAGCCCTGCCAAATACGCTGCTCCCATCGCTGTAGTTTCGACGCACATTGGTCTTTTTACTGGGGCATCTATTATATCTGATTGCATTTGCATAAGTAAATTATTTTGACTCGCTCCACCATCTACCTTTAGGGCTTCTAGCTCTATTTTTGAGTCCGCCTTCATCGCTTGAAGGACATCGTTTACTTGATAAGCCAATGATTCCAATGTCGCGCGGACTATATGGTATTTGTTGACACCGCGGGTAATTCCGACTATTGTTCCCCTAGCATATTGATCCCAGTGAGGTGCTCCAAGTCCAGTAAATGCAGGCACTACATAGCATCCGTTAGTATCCTTTACTTTGTTTGCCATGTACTCAGAATCTGCAGCTGATTCTATTATTTTAAGCTCGTCTCTAAGCCATTGTATCGCCGCACCTGCGACAAATATAGAGCCTTCAAGAGCATAATTTACCTTACTGTCAAGCCCCCAAGCTATAGTAGTTACAAGCCCATTTTCTGAGAAAACTGGTTTTTCGCCTGTGTTCATAAGCATGAAGCAGCCTGTTCCATATGTATTTTTTGCTTCACCTGGATTAAAGCATGTTTGACCAAATAGTGCCGCCTGCTGGTCTCCTGCAGCTCCTGATATCGGAATTTCTCCTCCTAAAAACGCAGAATCGCAATATCCGTAGATTTCACTAGATGGTTTAACCTCTGGAAGCATTGATTTTGGAATATTTAATTCCGCTAAAATCTCATCGTCCCATTTCAACTCTTTAATATTAAAAAGCAGAGTTCTAGATGCATTTGAATAATCAGTCACATGAACCTTACCCTTAGTCAGCTTCCAAATAAGCCATGTCTCAACTGTCCCAAACAGCAATTCTCCATTTTCTGCTCTCTCTCTTACACCTTCGACATTATCTAAAATCCATTTTAACTTAGTCCCAGAAAAATAAGCATCTATTATAAGCCCTGTTTTTTCTCTAAATTTATCTGTAAGACCCTTTTCCTTAAGCTCGTCACAGTATTCAGAGGTTCTTCTACACTGCCAAACTATTGCATGATAGACAGGTTCACCAGTATTTTTGTCCCAAACTATAGTAGTCTCTCTTTGGTTAGTTATCCCTATAGCCGCTATATCCTCTGCAGTAGCTCCAATTTTCGCCATCGCCTCGACTGCCACCCCTAGCTGAGATGACCATATTTCATTTGCATCGTGCTCTACCCATCCAGGCTTTGGAAAATACTGAGTAAATTCCTTTTGTGCCACGCTAATTACTTGACCCTTTTTATCGAATAATATACATCTATTGCTAGTCGTACCAGCATCTAACGCCATAATATATTTGCTCATAACTTCTCCTTTCATATGCATTGTAAATAACAATTATATTTATATATTATTATAGTTTACAATGTAAGAAATTTATACAAAAAAACTGAATCCTATTGAATTTGGACTCAGCTCTTTATTTTTATTAATCTAAAATCTGGTTGATATCATATAAAACATCTAATAAAAAATCATCTAGCTTATCTATAGATCTATTGTACAGAAAATCTGGTATTTCGTAAAAAGCCTCAGCTATACTACCAGCTATAGCAGCTATCGTATCACTGTCACCGCCTATTGATATCGCCTTTGATATTACGCTGCAGAAATCCTCTCCTTCTAGAAATGCGGTTATGGCTTGTGGTACAGAGCCTTGACAGCTTACATCAAATTTATAAATTGGTCTGATTTCATCTAGTGTAAAATCTAAATAGTAGTACTTAGATGCATAATCTTTAATTTCTTGCTTAGTAGCTCCGTTTCTAAGCAAGAATATACATCCAGCTACTACTTTAGCTCCCTTTATCCCTTCAAAATGATCGTGCGTTATTTTTGCTGATATCTCAGCTAAAAGCTCTGCCTCCTCTAAGGAATTTGCTATCCAACCACAATACGCAACTCTCATAGCTGAGCCATTTCCCCAACTGTTGTATGGCTTAGGATTTTCAGAATGTATCCACTGAATAAAGCTTCCTCCATATCCTGCATTTGGGTATATTCTACCAAAATCCTGCATCTCCTTTTGTATAGATAAATACAAATCATCTTGTCTATCCTTGTTGCCTATTATATCAAGTGATTTTTTATTATCATCATCTTTAATCACATTGTAAATTCCCTTTGCAACTGCCAAAGCCATAACAGTATCATCAGTAAACTCACTTCTTTTATTTATCAAATCTTTACGATCTAGGCTGTATTTTATATTTTTAAATTCATATGTAGAACCAGCTATATCCCCGATTATTGTTCCATACATTTTATACATCTAATC
The DNA here is from genome assembly GCF_034113885.1 of Intestinibacter sp. Taxonomy (GTDB): domain Bacteria; phylum Bacillota; class Clostridia; order Peptostreptococcales; family Peptostreptococcaceae; genus Intestinibacter. The sequence continues at coordinate 19,569 of NZ_JAXEWM010000138.1, read as the reverse complement.
ACATCCTTTTTTATATTAGCGACTATCAATTTCATCCCACATTTTTATCATGGTATCGGCAAATACTAGCTCTTTTCCAGTCCATCCATAAAGTATATTAGTTCTATATCCATATTCTGGAACTGCTACATTTTTGTAGCCTGCTGTCTGAATTGAGAATACATTTACCTTAGGGTTTACATATTTTCTATAATCCTCGATTAATTTCGCCACATCCACATATCCTATATATCGGTCTATACAATATCCTTGATTTCTGTATTCTTCAATACCTTTTGATGTACCATAAAGACTGCCATGACCTGCTTGCATATCTGAATATATGAATATATTATCCCAATGCTGCTTTTTATTTATCGCATCTCTGAAAAATATCCATATACCATTTTCTGTAGCAAATCCTACATCTTTTCGTGCTGATTTAGACATATGTTTAGATTGAGTTAAGATGCCAGTTCTTTTTGAAACTGGATACTCTATCAATTCGTCGCCGAAGGCGAATACATGTCCATCATCAGAGTTTACAGCTCCTATCATTGAGCTTAGGTTGTCGATTTCCCCAACTGTAACTTTCCCAAATTCTGATGTGCAAGTTCCCCAGGCGGAGCCTGAATTATCTGATAGAAACGCTGATTTACCCTTTAACTTAGGTAAGTTATCACACGCAATATCCAAGCATTCATTTAATCCATCTAAAATTACTCCCTTATTGTTTACATTGCGATCTATTTCTACAGCATTGTAAGCACTCATATATCTAAATGGAAATTGTTTACCACCTTTAACACCTTTTTTCAAGTTTTCCATAATTTCTTTAGTTTTTTCTAAATCATCTATTTCTTTAAAAATTCCTCTTAAATTTCTAAGAAGCGCCATATGATTCATTTTTATAGTATCTAAAATTTCAGTCCACGACTTGCCACCTGCTCTTAGATTTTCCCAAGTTAAATCGTTTTCTTCGACCTCTATATTGCCAGTTTGCATAAGCTCATCTATAATCTTACTATTTGCATGAGTTATTCTAACTGCATCTATCACACCTATTTCCTTATTTTTATATTTTTTCAATTCATAGGCACGAGCCTTTTCTAGTCTCTTTTTTATTGATTTTTTTAAAATTCCTGGTAAATTATTTTTAGATTTGTTTATATATAAGTAGTAAGTCAACTGACTTAGTGGATCATCACATCTTCTCATAACACTTTGATTTATCTCATCAAACAGCCCTGGATGTTTTTCAGTAAACTCAGCTCTATACTTTGACATAGCTGCTCTTACCATTATTACCTGAGGATTTAATCTCATAAAATAATCCTCTCTCAAGGTCTTAGCCCATCTCAAAGTCGCTTCAAAATCATACTCCAAAGCATCATCGATAACCTCTTCCATTATTTCCTTAGTAGTTTTATCACTTACTAATGAAATATCAAACACTGAATAAGGTGCAAACAAACGGTGTATCGAATTTCTAATTTCTCTTTTTAAACCTGACTCACAGAATTTCCCATCTATATAATACTGTGGCTCACCAAATATAGATGATGCAGTCACCATCTTCATAGTATCTAAAGGATTTATTTCATAAGAATATCCACCCATAAAGTTTTCTACTCTACCTTTTTCCTTATTAGAATTTTCTTTTGTTATTTTTTTTACTTCTTTGCTCATTTTACTCATATTCCTGGCCTCCTTGAATAAAAACTATACTAGTTGTAAATTTGCACAAAAATACACATCTATACTATGCAAAATCTCTGTTTATTTGCACAAAAATAAAACCAACTAATATCTCTCCAAAAATTATTAAATTTTCTTTTTAAATGAATTACTACGGTATGTACTTTAGAAAAGACCCTCCATATCTTTATGAGTATTTGTAAATGCCTATGAATATTGACTATGATTATTAAAATTTTATTTAATTTTATTTAATTAAATTTAATTTATATAGACATGCTCATCTCTACTTAACGCATATAGTAGTTCATATCTATATAACAAATTAGCTTTTTAACTATTGTTTAAATATGTATTCTTTTCCTCAAGATCGATGAAATCATAGTTCCCGCTATAGGCATATATTTATTTGGTTAAGACAGATCTACGAATACTATCTATGAAAATGTAATATCAAATTAAACTTATCAGGTTTATCGATGAAATCATAGATTCCACTATAGACCTTTGTTTTAATTTTTATATTATGAATTATAACACATATTTTTATTTTAGCAAGAAAATTTTCAAAATTTCTCCAAATTTTTTAGCCCCTAAATCACAATCATTCTTCAATCTGCTCATCTTATCCATTGTAACCATTATGAATATATTAAATAACTTTGTGATTAATATTGCTATCTTTGCCGTAGGCATATTTCATTTTTTACATGCTACAAAATTATAAAACAATCACTGCAATAATTCTACAAATCTATTCTTTATCATATACTGAGTAATATAAAGATTCCTTGTCGCTAATTCCATAAATAATTCCTTTATTCGATTAAATTCTTTATATTTTCTACTTATAAATAAAAATTTAAACCATATTAAATAATTATTTAAATATTTAGTAGCAACACCATTAAAATTTCTCATCCATTCTCTTAATTCTCTATTATATTTAAAAACACGTTTTACGTTATAAATAGGATTACTTTGGTTAAACACTTTTACTAGTTTTAAATCTAGCTCTCTAGCTACTTTACTATACTTCCATGAATACACACATAAAGTTGCATCTTTTTCTACTTTCCCTTCAAAAAATGACACCATATTTCTAGATTTGATTTTATTATTACTTTTTCCAAAATCATTATCTACTATTCTTGTAAGTATATGTCCTTTTTTATCAATTGCCGTATTAATACAAATTTGACCCTGCTTGATATTCTTTCTGCTTGCCATCATACCTACAATTGTATTAAAATGAATGCCCAGATAAGGCACCCTACTTTTATCAAATGTTTTAAAATATTTTTCATCAGAATGGCTATAAACAGGTGATCCTTTGAATGATTCGTTGATATAACAAGCCTCTGTCTCAACTATCCCCTCTAAAATTTCATCTTTTAAAGATACATTAATCACATCCAAAATTCTATGACGCATAAAAAATGCAGTCGGTACACTAACTCCTACTTCTTCAGCGCACATTCTAATGGTTCCACCTTGTATCATGAATTGACAATATTTTAGCCATTTTTCCAAGCTCAATTTTGTATTTGAAAGAGGAGAAAGACTTCTTTCGTCAAAAGTTCTTCTACATTTTTTGCAAATATATCTTTGACGACCATATGTTTTTCCATTTTTATTTAGCTCTGAATTCCCACATTTAGGGCATTTAAGACCTTTTTTAAATCTACCTTCCAAAATTTTGTCTTTTCCCTCTTTTTCATCATAAAAGCCTAAATTATACAAATTTTTTAATTTTGCTTGAGCTAGCGCTATTAAAGAATTCATTTCCTCTATATTTAAATTATCTACCATTGATTTAACTTTTTTAGAACTAAACATATTTGAATGTTCTTGTCGAAACATAATAAACCTCCTCATTATTTTAGCAATTTATTATAGAAATCCCCAATCTTGAATATTTTTACTTTTATACAAATTCTTGGTTATATTATGTCCCAACAAAATTTATTTCATACATAATCTCACAAAATCCTTTAACATATTCATACGGAGCGGAGTTATTGTTATAGTGCTTTAGTAATCCTTTTTTCAAAACAAAATAGACGGACTTTTTAACAAGTCCGCCATATATATAATAATTTTTATTTAATTATCGTATTTAACTATTATCACAAATTAGTCTTCAAAATATCCATCTGGGTATAATGGGAATCTAGCAGCTAATGCTCTAGCTTTTGCTTTACATTCGTCTAAAACTTCTTGGTTATCGATGTTTTCAGCTACTGTATTCATTATATCAGCGATTTCTGCCATTTCAGCTGCGCCGAATCCTCTTTCAGATGTTGCAGTAAGACCTATACGAACACCACTTGTTACGAATGGACTTTCTGGATCATTTGGTATAGCATTTTTATTAACTGTTATACCTATTTTTTCTAGAGTTTGGTCAAATTGTTTACCAGTTATTCCTTTTGCTCTTAAGTCAACTAATACTATGTGATTGTCAGTTCCACCACTTACTATGTTGAATCCTCTTTTTTCTAATTCTGCTGCTAAAGTTTTTGCGTTGTCTAGAACTCTTTGCATTGTAGCTATAAATTCTGGTTCTCTAACTCTCTTGAACATGTTAGCTTTTGCAGCTATACCATTTATTTGGATAGAACCTAGAGTTCCTGGGAATGTAGCTCTATTTAATTGTTTTGCATATTTTTCTTTACACATTACGAATCCACCTCTAGGACCGCATATTGTTTTTGAACAAGAAGATGTTGCAAAATCAGCATATGGGATTGGAGAAGGAATTACACCAGCTCCTATAAGTCCTGAAATATGAGCCATATCTACTAATAAATAAGCTCCTACTTTATCAGCTATTTCTCTAAATCTCTTATAATCTATTAGTCTTGGATAAGCACTAGCCCCTGCTATTATCATTTTAGGTTGGAATTCTAATGCCATTTGTTCAACTTGATCATAGTCGATTACACCGTCATCATTTACACCATAATGTTTGTAGTTAAATATTTTACTCATAAAGTTTGCTGCTGAACCATGACTTAAATGTCCGCCGTGGTCAAGTCTCATTGCTAATATTTTATCCCCTGGATCTAATACAGCGTTGAATGCTGTATAGTTTGCAGTTGCTCCTGAATAAGCTTGTACGTTTACATATTCACAACCGAAAGCTTCTTTAGCTCTTTCTATACATAAGTTTTCTATTCTATCAGCATGTTGAGAACCTGCTTGATATCTTTTTCCTGGAAGACCTTCTTCAGTTTTATTTACGAATACGCATCCCATTAATTCTAATATTTCAGTTGGTGCTGAACTTTCTGATGCTATCATTTCTATATTATATTTTTGTCTTTCTAATTCATCTGCTACTATAGCGTATACTTCTGGATCTGTGATTTTAGTTGTTTTTAACATATTTTACTCCTCCTAAGGTTACCCCAAAATTTTATTTTTAATGTTTTATTATTTTCGTTTTCTTAACTTCTATGTTTAAATATTATCATATTTTATGCGCTAAAATATATTATTAAAACAGAACTATTTTTTAACTTTTCCGACATTTTAGAAGTATTTCGTAAAAAAATAAGAGGCCGAAAAATTTCGCTTTCAACCTCTGTCCTCGATTATTGTATTTTTTCAAAATCGCTAGCACCATGCTTACAAATTGGACATATAAAGTCTGGTGGCAATTCATCACCTTCGTAAACATAGTTGCAGATTACACATCTATAGCCTTTTTTAGCTTTAACAGGTTCTGGTTTTGGTTTTACGTTTTCTTGATAATAGTCATAAGTAAGAGTTTTATCTTCGCTTAAAACCTCTGCAGCTACCACTTGTGCTATAAACATAGTATGAGTTCCAAGATCTATAGCTTGTTGAACATATGCTGATATATATGCATTTGTAGCTTCAGTTATGTAGTATAATCCATTAGGTGATTTTTTCATATTTGTGTATCCAGCAAATTTATCAACATCTGCTCCACTTTGGAATCCAAAGCGTTTAAATATATCAAAGCTTGCTTTTTCTGTAAGTATAGATACATTCACTTTTCTTGTGTTTTTAATCATATCGTGAGTTTTATTTTTTTTGTTAACAGTTATTGATATAAAATTAGGTGTACTTGTAACTTGTATTGTTGTATTTACTATACATCCATTGTGTTTGCCGTTTTCCTCTGCAGTTACGACATAAAGTCCATAACCTATTTTAAACATAGCTTTATTGTCCATGAGTATTCCTCCTTTTATGCAAAAATAAATATATTTATATTATATCCCATTTTTATGGAAAATTCTTCTATATATCGCTTAATATTTATTTATTATCACGTTTTTTTCTGAATCTAAGTAAATTTCATAAGGTATCTCATGGCTAGAAAATAAAATCGGACTTAGCGTAAATCCGTAGCTTCCAGCATTTGAAACTGTGACTATATCGCCTATTTCAGCCTTTGGCAGCTCTAGATTTTTGCCTAGCAAATCAGCTGCTGTACATAAATTTCCACATACTGTGACTAATTCTTTTTCGTTAGCTTCAGTTAAAATATCTACTTGGTTTGCATCATACGCTGTAAATATAGGCTCTGTCGCTTTTAAATTTTCTCTAGGTAATTGTGAATAGCTCACGACTAATTCAGCAAGACTCGGTTTATGAAATCCGTTATATCCATTTGCGACAATTAGATAATTTATACTCCTTGAAGATTTTTTATCAATTACATAAGTCACATATGTACCGGCTCTACATATTATAAATCTACCTGATTCTATGATAAGTCTGCAATTCAATTTTTTCTTAAATTGTTTTACTAATTCTCTGCATTTTTGACCTAAAAAATCTATTTTCAATTCTTCATTTCTATCAGAATATGCAATTCCAAGTCCACCGCCGAAATTTATATAGTCCATATCAAATCCCATCTCGTCTATACAAAAAACAGCTAAGTCGAATATATCCTTATAATAATTATATAAAACCTCGTAATCTAACACCTGTGATCTTAGATGCACATGTATTCCACATATTTTTATGTTTTTTAGAGAATTTATAAAATCTATGTGTTCTAATAAGCTCTCTTCATCTACACCAAATTTGCTTGAAACGGCGCTGTCTGAGTCCATAGAATAATTTGGATTAATTCTAAGCCCTACTCTAAAAATTTCTCCATGCTCTTTAGCAACTTGATTTATTATCTCTAACTCATGGTAGCTATCTGCTGTGATTATACATTTATCGTAAGTATCCTCTATATCGCTTTTAGTTTTTCCTGCTGATGAGTATATTATTTTTTCCTTTGGGATATTCGCCTTTACTGATTTTAAGACCTCATTTTTTGATGCAGCATCTGAGCCTATGCCATTTTTCGCTATGAATTTTACTATATTTTCATTTGGATTTGTCTTTATAGAATATAAAAACTCAAATTCAGGAAAATTATCTTTTAGCTTTTGTATTTGCTCATCTATTACCTCTTCATCGTAAATATAAAAAGGTCTTTTGTACTCATTCATTAAATTTTTTATTGTGCTTTTATCCATATATTTCATCCCCCATTTTAGCTTTTATGATTAAATATTAACATATTTTATACGTTAAAATATATTATCAAATTAGTATTTTTCTATCATATATACGAAATAAATTTTAATTCTTTTTAAAAATGAAAAATCCTATACAATATATATTTAAATATATCGCATAGGATTTTGAAGAGTATTTATTTATTTTTAATTAGAAATCTTAATCCATTAAATCGTATTCTTCATATAGAGGATATTTCTTAGTAAGACCTATTACTAATTCTCTAGCCATATCTAAATCTCTATCATTCAAGCATAAATCTATAGCTTCTGCAATTACAGCCATATCCTCTTCCACCATACCTCTAGTAGTTACAGCAGGAGTACCTATTCTAACACCGCTAGTTACAAGCGCACCATTTGGATCATTTGGTACAGTGTTTTTATTTACAGTTATGTAAGCTTCGTCTAACAATTTTTCAGCTTCCTTACCTGTTATTCCTTTGTTTGTAAAATCTAATAAAATCAAGTGATTGTCAGTTCCTCCACTTACTAGCTTATAGCCTCTCTTTAATAATTCTTCAGCAAGTTTTTTAGCATTTTTAACGACTTGAGTTTGATAAGCTTTGAATTCATCGCTCAATGCTTCCTTAAAGCAAACTGCCTTTGAAGCTATAATATGTTCAAGCGGACCACCTTGTATTCCTGGGAATATAGCTTTGTCTATTGCTTTTGCGTATTTTTCCTTGCAAAGTATAACTCCGCCACGAGGACCTCTTAAAGTCTTATGAGTTGTAGTTGTTACAAAGTCTGCAACCTCTACTGGATTTTGGTGAAGTCCAGCTGCTACAAGTCCTGCTATATGAGCCATATCTACCATTAAATAAGCCCCTACTTCATCTGCAATTTCTTTAAATTTTTTAAAATCTATTTCTCTAGGGTAAGCACTTGCACCTGCAACTATCATCTTAGGTTTAACTTCTAGAGCCATTTTTCTAACTTCATCGTAATCGATTAAGCCTTCTTCATTTATACCATATTCAGTAAAATCAAAATATTTTCCTGATATATTCGCTGGTGAACCATGAGTTAAGTGACCACCTTCAGATAAATTCATACCCATTACCTTATCTCCTGGTTTAAGCATTGCAAAATAAACTGCTAAATTTGCATTTGCGCCTGAATGTGGTTGTACATTTGCATGCTCTGCGCCAAATACTTTCTTGATTCTTTCTATAGCTAAAGTTTCGACCTCATCTATATGAGCGCAACCGCCGTAATATCTCTTGCCTGAATAGCCTTCTGCATATTTATTAGTTAAATGACTTCCCATAGCCTCCATAACTGGCACTGAAACTATGTTTTCAGATGCAATTAACTCTATATTTCTTTGTTGTCTAACTAATTCTCTCTTCATGCTAGCATATAAATCTGGATCTGCTATTTTTAAATTTTCAAACATATTTTACCTCCAAGCATAATAAAATTTTCTTATATTTACTTTTGAAATATTCTAATTTCAACAATTTTCTTAAAATTATTTATAATATACAGTATACCAAATATTTCAAAATTATCAATCGTACAGTAAAATTTATATATATTTATAAAAAATCTATAAATACAAAAAACAAAAAAAGGAGAACCTAATCTCCTCAAAACATAACTCATATTGTGGGTAAATAAGTTATGAGACTCAAAAGTCTATAAACGCCACCTACTAAATAGGTGAATTTTGTTTCTTGATGTTTGTTAGATATATAATACCACAATGTATACATCTATGCAAAGTATCATAACCGGACTTTTTTTTATCTTTTCAGATATTTTTGTCTAAAATATTTATTTTTTTATATTAATAATAGAATTATATTTTAAAAAATATATAATTATCGATATTTTTCATTAAATATTTTATAATTTTCGACAAGCAAAAAAACTGACAAAGTAGATTTTAAATCTACCTCGCCAGCTTTTAGTTTACTATAATACTTATCTACTATAATATTTATTTAAGCTATTATTTTTCGTATTTATTTAAGAAATCTACAGCATATTGAGCATATAAAGCAGCTCCTGTTTCTAGTGCATCTTCATCTATAGCAAATTTACCGTTGTGATGAGCATAGCAGCATCCTTTTTCTTCGTTTCTGCAACCTAAAAATGCTATTGCACCTGGAACATGTTCTAGGTAGTGAGCGAAATCTTCTCCACCAGTTAATTTTTCAAAGTGGTAGTTTCCTTCTTTTCCTAATATTTTTTCAACTGAACCTTGTCCTATTTCAGCACATTGAGGATCATTTATTGTTGGGGCAACAGCAAAGTCAAAATCTAATGTAGCTTCTGCTCTGTATGCTTCAGCAGTATTTTTGATTACTCTTTCCATCATTACAGGTAATTGTTTTCTAAGCTCTGGATCGAAGCATCTAGTAGTACCTTCCATATATCCATCTTCAGCTATAACGTTAAATCTAGTTCCTGAATTTAACATACCTACAGTAAGAACTAATGGACTAGATGGTTTTGTTTCTCTACTTACTATTGATTGTAAATTCATAACTATAGCAGAACTTGCAACAACAGCATCTATACAATTTTCTGGTTGAGAACCATGTCCACCCTTACCTTTTACATTTATGTAGAACCAGTCTGCAGATGCCATTCTTGGACCAGGTTCTATAGATACTTTTCCTACTGGAACATCTGCCCATATATGCATACCAAATATTCCGTCTACACCATCAAGAGCTCCATCGTCTATCATTGCAAATGCACCCTTAGCATTTTCTTCACCTGGTTGGAATAATAATTTTACAGTACCATTTATTTGATCCTTTACTTCATTAAGTATCTTTGCAGCACCTAAAAGCATAGATATATGACAGTCATGACCACAAGCATGCATCATACCTTCATTTTTAGATTTGAATTCAAAATCTGTAAGCTCTTCTACGCTTAAAGCATCTATATCTGCTCTAAGAGCAACTGTTTTTCCTGGATTTGCACCTTTTATAGTAGCTACAACACCAGTTCCACCAGCACTTACATATTCTATTCCCATTTTGTCTAGTTCCTCTTTTATTTTTTTACTAGTTTCAAATTCTTGCATACTAGCTTCTGGATATTGATGGAAATGTCTTCTCAATGAGATAACATAATCTTTGTTTTTCTTTGCTAATTCTTTTATTTCCATTTTAATTTCCTCTTTTCTTTAATCAATCTTAATTAATTTTATTTTAATTAATTAAAGAGCTATCTCAAAATTGATATAGCTCTTTAATATTAGTCAATTATATCTAAATCTACATCAAAATTTATTTGCGAGATTTATATCCTGTATTTTATACCCTATAAGTAAATATTTCCATTTGGTCCTAGAGGTATATTTGCTATCATGAATATTAATAGTAATACTATCCAAGCAACAAGGAATATCATAGAATATGGTAGCATAGCTGCCATTATTGTACCCATACCAGTATTCTTATCGTACTTCTTAGCATAAGCAAGTATAACTGGGAAGTATGTGAATATTGGTGATATTGGGTTAGTTATTGAATCACCTATTCTGTAAGCCATTTGAGTTAAAGCTGGAGAATATCCTAATAACATAAACATTGGAACGAATATTGGAGCCATTATAGCCCATTTAGCAGAACAGCTTCCTACGAACATGTTTATGAAGCAAGCGAATATAACGAATGCTATTATTAGAACTGGACCAGTTAATCCTATATTCTTTAACCATTCAGCACCTTTTATAGCAAGTAATGCACTCATATTTGATGAGTTGAATAATGCTAAGAATTGACCTGCAGCAAATGCTAAAACTATGTAAGATCCCATACCAGCCATTGATTCATATAATAAAGCTGCTACATCTTTATCATTTTTGATTTTACCAGCAACTACACCATATATAACACCAGGTATGAAGAATAATAAAGTGATAAGTGGAACCATACCTGCCATTAATGGAGCAGCTGATGCTAATAATGAACCTGTTTCTGGATCTTTCATGAATGCGTTAGGTCCTATACATAATGCAACTACTATTACTATGTAAATTAAAACTGCTATACCAGCACATTTTAAACCTTTCTTTTCTGCTGGTGTAACTTCTGCACTAGCATCGTATCCAGTATCTTCATATGGAGTTCCATCAAAACGTGGTGCTATGTATCTTTCAGTTACAAATGTACCTATAGCTGTTAATATGAAGCATGATACTATTAAGAAATAGTAGTTCATTGCTGGAGTACTTGTATAGCTAGGATCGATTATTTGTGCAGCTGGTATAGTAAATCCTGCAACTAAAGCATCTAGCATTGAGATGATTAAGTTAGCTGAGAAACCTGCAGCAACACCTGCATATGCAGCGAACATACCAGTTAATGGATGTCTACCGATTCCTATGTAAATTAATGCAGCTAATGGTGGGAATACAACGAAACCAGCATCAGCAACAGCATTAGCCATTATACCTATGAATATAACTGCAGCTGTAACTAATTTTTTAGGAATTTTGTCTGTAACTGATTTTAACATTACTTCCATCATTCCTACTTTTTCTGCTAGACCTGCACCAAGCATTGTAACTAAAACTAGTCCTAAAGGTGCAAATCCTGTAAAGTTAGTAAGTATACTTGTTAAGAATAATTGCATTTGTTCTTTTGATAATAAGTTTACCCCTACAACAGTTTCTCCTGTACCTGGATGTACTGCTGTAACACCAGATTTTGCTACTATAGCTGATATAGCAATGACAACAAACCATAAAATGAAGAATATTGTTACTGGGTCTGGTAGTTTATTACCAACTCTTTCTACTCCATTTAAGAATCTCATAAACAGACTTTGTTTTTCTGCGGTAGCTTGTTTCTTTTCCAAAACGAAAACCTCCCTTTATATTTATTTATTTAAATAATCTATAGCAGCCTGTGCTAAGCTTAGTGATAAGTTTTTCATATGCTTATCTTCCCAAGCAAATTTAGCATTGTGATGCAATATAGGATTATTTATATCTTCAGCCATTCCTACAAATGCAAATGATGCAGGTACTCTTTCAGCGAAAAATGCGAAATCTTCGCCACCCATAGATGGTGTAGGAAGCTCGTATACATTTTCATCTCCTACTATTTTCTTAGCAGCTGCTTCTAATACATCTGTAGCTTCTTTGTCATTTATTAGAGGTGGGAATTGTCTAATAAATTCAAATTCATAGCTAGCACCTTGAGGTTCAACTATACCTTTTACGAATTGTTCCATTGTTTTTTCTGCCCAAGTTCTAGTTTCTTCATTTAAAGTTCTGACTGTTCCTTGGATTATAGCTTCTGTTGGTATAGCATTGTGACATTCACCAGAATGCACGTTACAACAAGATATTACAAGTGGATTTGTTGGATCATTCTTTCTACTAACTATAGTTTGGAAAGCATTTATAACCTGTGCCATCATTGGAACTGGATCTACAGTTGCATGAGGTACTCCACCGTGTCCACCTTTTCCTATTATTTTTACTGTAAATATATCAGGTGATGCCATCATAGCTCCATGTTTTACTGTAACCTTTCCTGCTTCAACACTTCCCCATAGATGTCCACCGAATATTGCGTCTACCTTTGGATTTTCTAAAACTCCATCATTAATCATTGGCAATGCTCCACCTTCAACTTCTTCTGCTGGTTGGAATACTAATTTTACATTACCGTGTAATTCATCTTTTATTTCGTTTAGCATCATCGCAACGCCTAAAAGACTTGCTGTATGTCCATCATGTCCACAAGCATGCATTACTCCAGGAACCTTAGATTTAAATTCACAGTTTGATTCTTCATTTACTCTAAGCGCATCCATATCAGCTCTAAGTGCTACAGTTTTTCCAGGATGTCCTCCTTTTATTAAACCTACAACACCAGTTTTTGCTACATTTTTAGTAACTTCAATTCCTAATTTTTCTAATTCAGATGCTATTAATTTAGAAGTTTCATATTCTTCAAATCCTACTTCTGGATGCATATGAATTTGATGTCTTATTTCATATACCCTTTCATAATGCTTTTCCCATAAATCTTCTAATTTTTGGTTCATAACTTGCCTCCCCATTAAACTTTCACTTCAATTAATTTCTAAATTATACAATTTATGTATATATCTAAATTATAGGATAACACATTTGACTTTAAAATGACACAAAAATGTCAATAATTCTAAAAATAAATACATTTTTTTACATAATTAAAAATATTATTACAAGTTAAATTTTTTTTTAACCGTTGGAAATACTAAGTTTTTACAAAATAATTTTTTTTTTACAAAAATTTCATCTTATTTTTTTTGTATTTATTTGTATTATAAATTTTCTATATTATTAACTTATCGATAAATATTTTCCTAAAATATATGCGAATTGTTTTTTTGAAATTTTCTATATTTTTTGTATATTTAGTCATTTACAATAAAAAAGACATATTAAAATTTTTGGATTATCACATTTTTAATATATCTTTTTAATATTGCTAAAAATTAAATTTTATTATTCTTCTCGGTCTACCTGAACCATCTTCAAAATGCTTGCCCACAACCTCTACATATCCATAGCTCTCTAGCTTGTTAATAGCTCTGTTTACAGTTCTATATGACATATCACATTGCTTTGACAGTTCGTCTGCCGTGAATCTATCTTTTTTACATATATCTATAGCATTATAAAAAGCCAATATCTTTTTTATGCTCACATTTGTTATCTCTGCTATTTTAATTAATCTGTCGTTAACTGCTATTTCCTTTTTATTCTCTATATTCGCCTTTACAGGTCCGATAATTCTTCCATCCTCATAGATAATATAGGCGACATTTTCATTTGGATACCCTTTAGCCTTTCTCACAGCATCGTTAGCCTTGTACTTAGCTTCACTTGCAGTCTTACCATATCCAATTCCCATTGAAATTTTATTTAAGGAATTCTCTCCAATATTCTTTAACAAATCTATTTTTGTATAATTTTCTGTCTCTGTTTCCAGTATTTTTTTTGTAGAAATCATTATATATGTATTATAGCTAAACTCAATTACAGCAGCCTCTATTTTATTTGCAAATTCATAAATACTCTCTGTAACTTTATTTTTCTCCTTCACATAATAATACTCATTTCTACTTATTATAGAATAAGAGTCTGGAAAATCTATTTCTACAAAAATAGCTACAACCATACTGTTTGCATTTATCTTGGCTGTGTATTTTAAATATAAATTTTGAAAGCTATCTACTATAATACTTTTAGTAGGTGTTACCATATAACTATCGATATTTTCATCATCAAGAAGCTTTTTTACATCACTCAAGGCCGTAATTATACAAACATCGTCGTATTTTTCTAAGTTACCTTTGTGAAAATCGATAGCCTCTTCTGTTATATCGTTTCTATATTCATCTACTTCATAAAGCATAATATTTACATCATCTACATCTATACCGATGGCTTTGTACACCTCTTCAATAGTATTTTTTGAATATGTATCTATGCTTATATTTTTTATGTTCTTTTTTAAATACAATGCTTTTAAAAAAGCAATAGATAGAGAGCTTTCATGTAGAGGAAAATACCCCCATATACACTCCTCTTTCAAATAGGATTTCACAAATTTATAAACTACTACACCGACAAACATTATTGCATCGTACTTTTTCTGTATACTTCCTACAATTTCGATTGCTTTTGTATAATCGTCGTAAATAACAAAATCAACATCTATATCATCTATATTTTGTTCAACAATATCTTTTATAACATTTGCCGTATACACTGGCGCAATCAAAGCAACTTTCATATCTTCACTTCCTAAAACTATCTTTATTTATTTTTTTCAGAAAGGTACATAGCAGGCGTCTTTCCTGTCGCATTTTTAAAATTTTTATAGAAATTATTCAAGCTGTCGTATCCAGTCATAAGGGCGACCTCCTTTACGCTTAATTCACCGTTATCGAATAATTCTATCGCCTTATCTATACGTACCTTATTTATGTATTTATTTATAGTAGTTCCCATATGAGTTTTAAATAGCTTCGATATATAGTCAGGAGATAAATACAAGTTAGCTGCTATAGCTTTAAGTTCTATTTTTTTATCGTAATTTGAATGAATATATTGTATTACATCGTTTACAGTATTATTAGATGTAAACTTCCATCCCATAACTCTATTAATAGATGCTGTAAGCTGCTCGAATTCAATAGGCTTTAGTATTATATCCTTTGCTCCAAGGCGCAAGGATTGTTGAGCGTATTCAAACGATTCAAATGCAGTTATAACTATAAATTTTGTATCTGAGACAGACTTCATAACTTCGAATCCATCTACTACAGGCATCTTTATATCTAAAAATACTAGCTGAGGGTTTAATTTGTTTATAAGCTCTATTCCTTCATCTCCTCTGCTCGCAGTCCCGACTATATCAAGAGGTAAATTCTCTTTTTTTACAAAATACTTAATAATAGAAACTACTGCTGGTTCATCATCTATAATTACTGTTTTTATCAATTTCGTCTCTCCTCAGTTTTTATTTATAATTATTACATATCTATCAAATCAGATATCTCTATTTTTCATTTATTATTTTTTCTAAAAATTCAGCTACTGTTTGAGCTAGCCAAACTCTCTTGTTGGCGTAAGAGTGATCTGTATCTGCAAATGCTTCTGTTAAATTGTTTTTGTTGTATTTTTTAATTTCGCTAGCTAATTTATCGTGGTGTAAGCATTTTTTACTGACTGTATCTCTAGTTCCAACAGTTATAAGAAGCTTTTCGTTTGCTAGAGCTTCTGCCTTATCTGGAAGATTCCACTTATCTCCGTTATCTAGACATTCTTGCATTAAGGCTTCTGCACTTGTTCCGTTTAGAGGAGCTTGAGCAGTTTTGTACATTTCAAATGCTTCGTTTTTTTCTTTTTCATCGTAATGACCTATTTTTCCTATAAGTCCGAAATCGTATGGGCTTATAGCTACAGATGCCTTTATTCTTTCATCGCAGGCATGAGTTAATGTCATAAATCCACCCATGCTGTGTCCTATTAAAAATATATTATTTGTATCTATATTGAATTGTTTTACTGTATTTTCATCGACTAAATAATCTATTCCAGCCTTTACGTCCTCCATACAATGTGTAAATGAATAAGTTCCCTTTACTCCCCAGCAACCTCTGTAGTGAAATCTCAATACATTCATACCACATCTTCTAAGTGCATGCGCTAGATCTATTGGATCGTCGTAGCCTGGAAATCCATGTAATAATAATGCCGTTGGATGAGGTCCTTCTCCTTGAGCCTTTAACATAAATCCATTTAAATTACTTCCATGACTTACTACACCGGCATATAATAAATCTGGTAAAAATTTGCTATCTCCTTCAAATACTTCTACATCCTTTGTAACATAAGTTTTATCAAACATTATCTTCCTCCTATAAGTTATAATTTTTTGTTATATTGATTATTGGAATATCTAAAATAAAATTAGTCTGATCCTTTTCATTTGAGATGACATCCATCTTGAAGTTGTTCCCAAATGCAAACTGTAGCTTATTGTGTATTAAAGATAATCCGTGACCGCTGTTGCTGTGTATTTTTTGTATAACTACGCAAACATCGTGATCAGATAAGTACGAGCCGTTATTTTTTACAACTATTCTAAGTCTACCTTTATATAATCCGGTAGAAATTTTCATTTTCTTCTTATCTACGCTGTCTTTAAATCCATGGACAAATGCATTCTCTACTATCGGCTGTAAAAAATTAAATGGTACTCTTATATTATTATATGTCTCATCTAAATCGTACTCTATTTCAAGCTCATCTCCATATCTTATTTTTTGAAGATTTAAATATTTTTTTACATAATCTATTTCCTTCTCAAGCTCAGTAAACTCAGATTCTACCTTCATCGTATATCTAAAAAGCTTACTTAAATCAATTATAGCACTATATAGGTCAAAACAATCATTTTCAAGCGCCATACTAGCCATAGAATTTAAAGTATTGAATAGAAAATGATGATTTATCTTCAAATTTGTGACCTTTTCTTTTTCCTTTATTAGGTTGTTTTTTAATTCTTCTCCTAATTTTGAAGTTTTTTCTATAGCCATATTTTTCTCTTGGACTTCATTTCTTAAATTTGTAAATCCATAGTAATTTACTATGCTCTTTGCGATTTGAATAAGCAATCTATTTATACTTATGGCTGTTCCAGTCGGAGTATCGTAAATATCCTTGTGGTCGTTTTTCTTTCCGTCTGATGCAAGCAGTATGTGGCCTCCTCTTATATAGCCTATTATATCGCCCTCGTAAATTATAGGTATGTGGTAAATAGTCAGTCCATGGCTGCATTTAAACGAATACTGCTCGTCCTCTGAATTATTTTTAGGAGTTAAACATTCACAATATTTAAACCTACCATTTAATAATCCACATGTTCTTATACAGTAATTGTTAAAGCATTTCGTCTGCAAAAGTAGATTCCATGAAGAATCGTAAATGGTTATAGGTATATTTAGTGGCTCTATAAATTGAGTTTGTATCGTCTCTATTATGCTTTTTAATCCATCTAGTTTTTGTCCTTCATAGTCGTAGTTATTTACTATGACTGGATTTGAGACTAGTAATTCTCTAAGAGGAACCTCACCTATATTATGTGTCTCATGGGTAGCTCCACCGTCTATATATACGAAGTCGCCAGCCTTTACATGTTTTTTATTTCCATTTATTACATGTACTCCTTCCCCCGATATAACATAAAGCATTTGCTCCTCGCTATAGTGGGTGTGCTTTGGCTGACTTTTTCCAGGGAGAACTATAGATATTCTAATGTCCATTAGCTGTTTTTTGTCGTTTTCGTCGTGGATATGCCTCCACTCTATATATCCCCATTCAGTTCTTTGTATCTTCATAATTTTAGCCCCTTGTGATATATTTATTATATTCTTTATTTTAAAACTAAATTGAATTAACACGCAATAATTTTATACAAAATATTAAATTGAGGAGGTTTTTTTATGGAAATGTCGATTAAAAAAAATTTTAATACATTTGAGCTTTTGCTGTTTTCATTTCCGTCTATGATAAATATGATGTTTGTCTCGTTATATCAAAGTGTAGACGGACTTTTTATTTCAAATTTAGTTGGGACAGATGCCCTGTCTGCTGTAAATATTGTCTATCCATTTATAAGCGTCATCGTAGGAATCGGCATAATGCTTGGAACTGGAGGCAGCGCAATTATAGGTATAAATCTCGGTATGAATAACGATGATGAGGCTCGCAAAAATTTTACTAGAATTGTAGTGCTTGGATTAATAGTTAGCACGGTAATATCTATTTTTGGATATATTTTTATGGATGAAATTCTCCACCTATTAGGTGCAAACGAACGATTGATGCCCTATTGCGTGGATTATTATAAAATTCAAATTTGGTTTATGCCGGCTATGATAGTTCAGATAATGTTTAGCAATTTCTTTATAACTGCCAGCATGCCTGGTGTGGGACTGTTTTTATCTACTGCTGCTGGAGTTACAAACGCAATTTTAGATTATGTTTTTATAAAAATATTTCATATGGGAATAGCAGGTGCTTCCCTTGCTACTGTAACTGGATATTTGATTCCATGTGTGTTTGCATTAGTTTATTTTACATTTGTTCGAAAAGGAGATCTATACTTTGTAAAAAGTGACTTTTGCCTCGATACTATTTTAAAAACATGTGGAAATGGTTCGTCTGAGCTTATAAGCAATCTAGCAGTCAGTGTTACTACTCTTTTGATAAACTACACTATGCTCAAATTAGTGGGAGAAGACGGTGTAGCTGCATTTACTGTAGTTTTGTATACTCAGTTTTTGTTTACTTCTATATTTATGGGCTTTTCTGAAGGAGTTGCACCTGTTATCAGCTATAATTACGGTAGCCAAAATAGAGAACAGTTCGATAGAATTACTAAAATATGCAAGAATACAATCGGATATATGTCTGTTCTTATGATTTTATCTGCGTTTATTTTTGCTAAACAAGTCGTCGGAATTTTTATTCCCGCCGATTCTTCTGCTTACGATATTACTCTTTTAGGTTATAAAATTTTCTCTGTAAATTATATTTTTGCTGGATTTAATATTTACGCCTCTAATTTTTTTACGGCTATATCAAATGGGAAGGTATCAGCGCTGATTTCCTCTCTTAGGACTTTTGTATTCACTGTATTAGGACTTGTGACGCTTCCTTATTTATTTGAAAATGGGATTTGGTTTGCAATACCTATTGCAGAGATGGTGACGCTTGTAGTTTCTATTTATTTTCTTAGAAAGCCTGTGATTTTTCTTCATAATCTAAACGCTGACTAAAAGTAGTATA
>NZ_JAXEWM010000137.1:0-2247 GCF_034113885.1 Intestinibacter sp. | reverse complement strand
AAATATAATAAAAAAATTTAAGTAAAATTTAAATATATAAGGGAAAAATACAAATATAGAGGAGACATGTCATGAAAAATTTTATGGACAAAGATTTTCTTTTATCAAATGAAATATCTAAAAAGCTTTACCATGAATACTCAAGTGTTATGCCGATAATAGATTATCACTGCCATATCAACCCACAGGAGATAGCAGAGGATAAAAAATTTGAAAACATAACTCAAGTATGGCTAGGTGGAGATCACTACAAATGGAGACAAATGCGTTCAAACGGTGTAGAAGAAAAATACATAACTGGAGACGCTACAGATAGAGAAAAATTCCAAAAATGGGCTGAAACTTTAGAAAAAGCTATAGGAAACCCACTGTACCACTGGAGTCACTTAGAGCTACAAAGATACTTCGGATATGAAGGTGCTCTAAATGGAGAAACAGCAGAAGAGGTTTGGAATTTATGTAACGAAAAATTAAAAACTATGTCTGCTAGAAGCATAATGAGAGATTCTAACGTTGAATTAATATGCACTACAGACGATCCAATAGACGACTTAAAATACCACATAGCTATAAAAGAAGATGAAACTTTTGATATACAAGTACTTCCAACATGGAGACCTGATAAGGCTATAGCTATAGAAAAGATAGACTATGTAGATTATATAGCAAAATTATCAGAAGTAAGTGGAATTGAAATAAAATCATTTGCAGACTGGAAACAAGCTATAACAAAACGTATGGAATTTTTCAACGAGGTAGGTTGTAAAATAAGTGACCACGGTTTATTATACATACCTTATGTAGAAGCAGATGAAGATACTGTAGATGCTATATTTAAAAAACGTCTAGCAGGAAAAAATATATCTGAAACTGAAGAATTACAATTCAAGACAGCGTGTATGTTATACGTAGGTGGAGAATACAGTCGTCTAGGATGGGCTATGCAGCTACACTTCGGAGTTACTAGAGACAACAACACAAAGATGTTTAATAGATTAGGTGTAGATACAGGATTCGATGGAATATACAATAGAGTATCAATCGACCAATTATCATCTTATCTTGATGCATTAAACAAAGAGGACAAGCTTCCAAAAACTATCTTATACAGCTTAAATCCAGTTGACAACGCAGCTATAGGTGTACTAATAGGATGCTTCCAAGAAGCTGGTGTTTGCGGAAAAATACAACAGGGCTCAGCATGGTGGTTCAACGATCACAAGGCAGGTATGATAGAACAAATGACTTCACTAGCAAACCTAAGTTTATTAGGAAACTTTATAGGAATGCTAA
This sequence comes from Intestinibacter sp., assembly GCF_034113885.1. GTDB lineage: Bacteria > Bacillota > Clostridia > Peptostreptococcales > Peptostreptococcaceae > Intestinibacter. The sequence goes on along the minus strand of NZ_JAXEWM010000137.1, from coordinate 954 downwards.
CTGATTCAAGAAGCTTCTTATCTTACACTAGACACGAGTACTTCAGAAGAATAATGTGCGAATTAATCGGTGGATGGGTAGCAAACGGCGAATATCCAAATGACGATAGAGCATTAGAAAAGATGATTAAAAATATTTCTCATGACAATGCATTAAATTACTTCGGATTTTAATTTAAATTTTAAGATTAAGGGAGAACAGACATGATAAAAATAAATACATTAAAAGCATTAAAAGACTGTGGTGTAGTAGCAGTAGTTCGTGGAGACTCTAAAGAGGTTGGAGTTGAAATATCAAAGGCTTGCGTAAAAGGTGGAGTAAAGGCTATAGAAGTTGCTTACACAAACAAATTCGCAAACGACATAATAAGAGAAGTCAGCGAAATATACGCAGGACAAGACGATGTAGTAATAGGTGCAGGAACTGTTTTAGATGCAGAAACTGCTAGAAGTGCGATGCTTGCTGGAGCAAAATATATAGTATCACCTGCATTTGATGCAGAAACTGCAAAAATATGTAACAGATACAAGGTTCCATATTTACCAGGTGTTATGACTATAAACGAAATAATATCTGCACACGAAGCTGGAGTTGATTTCGTAAAATTATTCCCAGGAAGTGCATTCGGTCAAGGCTACGTAAAAGCTATAAAAGGTCCACTTCCATATGCAAACATAATGGTAACTGGTGGAGTTAACGTAGATCACTTAGATTCTTGGATAAAAGCAGGAGTAGATGCAGTAGGAATCGGAGGAGAATTAAACAAGCTTGGTGAAGAAGGAAAATTTGACGAAATAACTTCAATATGTGAAGGATATATAGCTAAATTAAATGAAGCTAGAGGGTGCTAATATGAAGGTTGCTGGATTTGGAGAAATAATGCTTAGACTTTCGACTGATGTTGGAAATATGATTTCTCAAAGTAATTCCTTCAATGTCCATTATGGTGGAGGA
>NZ_JAXEWM010000136.1:0-8506 GCF_034113885.1 Intestinibacter sp. | reverse complement strand
TTTCTAGATTGCATTATATCCTGCAAAGATCCATTTTTATAATACGGCATAGATATATAGATATAATCATCGTCATATGTCGCGTAATTTACCTTTACAATATTTCTATTTTGTATTTTTTTGATCTTTCTGACCTCATCGAAGTACTTACTGCTCTCTTTGATTTTATTTTTATCGACTTGCTTTATCATAAAAATTTCCTTTAGCTGTGTATCCTCGACTATATATAGAGAAGAATTTGCCCCATGAGATTGTATTTTTTCTACGACTCTCATATTTAGCTTTGAGTTTATTTCCATACCATAACTCCCCTACTTAGGAATAATTCCTCCAAAACACCTTGCATCTTTATAGAATTTGTAATCTTATCACAAAAATCCTTCGCCTCTATATTGTAGCTCTCTCTAAAATTTCCAATATCGACCTTATAGTATTTTATATCGTATTCATCTATAAAAACATTTGTCAAATTTCTAATATAGTTTAGCTTCTGAGCTGTAGAATAGCTATTTGGCAAAACTAGCTCATTTCTCTTTATTATTTTTTTGTTGTTCGCAAAGCTTCTAAATATATTAAATTCGATTTTCCCACTATTTATGTACATATCAATATATATCATAGTTTTCAACTCCTTATTTTATACTAATATATAATATGAAGCAAAAATAAAAAGATGAACTATTTTAAATTCATCTTTTCCATTATTATCTCAATTTTAAATAAACAATTCCATTTCCTTGAATAGTTCTCGGATAATCCAAGGTTTTAGTGAATTTTATCAGCTGTGCATATAGCTCCTCTGGTGTTAATTCTCGTTGAAATACATCGTCTGACCAGTTTTTAAGAAGAGCTAAGCTTCCTGTCACATGAGGTGCAGCCATACTCGTTCCACTCATGCTAGCGTAGGTATTTCCTGGATAAGTAGAAATAATATCTACTCCTGGGGCGACACAGTCTATTACTAAATTTGAATTTGAAAAGGCTGCCGGTACAGATTTCTTATCGACTGCGCCCACCGATATTACATCTACATATGAGGCTGGATACGAATATTCAAAATCATCGTAATTGCCATCGCCCTCATTGCCAGCTGCACAGACTATCGATATTCCATTTTTGACTGCATTGTTTACTGCTCTCTCTAATTTATCATCGCTTACACCCATTCCAAGAGACATGGATATGATGTCTACGTTTAAATTTACAGCGTAATTTATGGCGTTTACTACCCAACTTAATTTACCGGAGCCTGTTTGGTCTATTGCCTTTAGTATATAAAGCTCTGCCTCTGGTGCCACTCCTAATATTGAATTATTTTTGCCATCTGCTGCGATTATTCCCGCTACATGTGTGCCATGACCTACTCTATCTGTAACTATGTTGGGATTTTTCATATCCTCAGTAGTAAAATTTCTAACTGCTACTATATTATCCTTAAGACTTACATGATTTACATCGCATCCAGAATCTATAATTGCTACCTTCACGCCTTTTCCTCTGTATGATGCCTTCCACATATTTGGGGCTGCTATCATATTTACACCATATGGAGATATTTTATTTTTAACTCTGAGATTATCTCTATTCATCGTATATGGAATTAGTTTAACCTCTAAATCCTTGACTTCTTTTAAATTTTTTTTCATATATATCCCTCATTATTATAGAAACTCTTTATTTTAATATATTATTTATAAATTTACTTTGTTCCTATTTACGTGTTTTACCTTTTAGGGCTTTTTTTGCGAAAAAAAATGGACCAAAGTCCATTTTATTCTATCTCATCTTTAATTGTTAAAAACAGCTTGGCAGTTGCGAGTGTATCGCTGTTTGCTCTATGGGCGTTTTCATTTACTATATTGTAGTATTCGCATGCTGTTGCTAGCTTTTTATTTTTGCCCTTGTAGGATTTACATTTTTTTAACATCTCTAATGTACATATATGATTTGTTATCGGCTCTAAATCAAGTAATTTTAAGTAGTAATTTAAAAATTTAAGGTCGAATTTTGCATTGTGCGCGATTATAGTTGTATCTGAAACGTACTTTCTAAACTTAGGAAGTACAGTTTCTATAGTCTGCGCATCCTTTACCATATCGTTATCTATACTCGTCAAAGCTGTTATATTTGAAGGTATTATTCCCTTTGGCTTTACTAGTCTTGAATAATTTTTTCCTATTTTACCATTTACTATTTCAGTCACACCGATTTCTATAATTTCACATCCGCTGTATGGATCTAATCCGGTTGTCTCTAAGTCTACAACAATATATTTTTCATCTGTATATCTACTCATCTACGTCTCCTTTAGTTTAGTATAATCTATAATTATAACATTTTATCCGTATTATTTTAAAAATAATTTAAGTAATTTCATCTTAAAATCGTCATAAGGCAAATACCTTATAGGCAAATCTATCCAGTTGTATTTTTTCACAATCGACCTTTTATGTGTAAATGTATCGAAGCTTTGTTTTCCGTGGTAAGAACCCATTCCGCTGTTTCCCACTCCACCAAACGGCAATCTAGAAGTAGCTAGCTGGATTATTGTGTCGTTTATACATCCACCGCCAAAAGATATATTTTTTAAAATCCTATCTTCTATTCTTTTATTTTTAGTAAATAAATACAAGGCTAGGGGCTTTTCACCTTGTAAAATTATATTTTCTGCTTCTTCTATATTGTCAAAAGTTATTATAGGAAATACCGGACCGAATATTTCTTCTTTCATGATAGGCGAGTCTAGTGTAATTTTATCGAGTATTGTAGGCTCTATTTTTAAATTTTCCCTATCTATATCTCCTCCGTGTACGATTTTCTCGCCCTTCATTAAATTCACGAGTCTGTTAAAATGCTTTTCATTTATTATATTTGTATAACTGTCATTTTGTAGCGGCTCATTTGTATAAAATAACGCTATAGCTTCCTTTAAATATTTTATAAACTCATCCTTTACGTCATTTTGAAGCAGTAGATAATCTGGTGCAACACATGTTTGACCTGAATTTAAATATTTTCCAAATACAACCCTCTTAGCTGCAATTTTTAAATCTGCACTTTTTTCTACTATACAAGGACTCTTACCACCTAATTCCAAGGTAACTGGTATTAAATTTTTAGCTGCCTTTTCCATAACTATCTTTCCGACAGCTGCTCCTCCTGTGAAGAAAATGTAGTCTAGCTTTTCTTCTAATAGTTGATTTACTACTTCTCTATTTCCATTTACTACAGTTATATATTCTTCTGGAAAGGTTTCAGATATCATTTCACATATTACCTCTGATGTGTACTTAGAATCCCTTGAAACCTTTAAAATAGCACAGTTCCCAGCGGCAATCGCACCGATAAGAGGCTCTATACAAAGTAAAAAAGGGTAATTCCAAGGAGAGATTATAAGCGTAACTCCATAAGGCTCCTTAGTTATAAAGCTTTTTGCGTGAAATTGACTGAGTGGAGTCAAAACTCTCTCGTCTTTTGACCATCTTTTTACGCGTTTTTTTATAAATGTCAAATCACTTAAAGTAAGGCCTACCTCTGCCATATAAGACTCAAACTCAGATTTATTTAAATCCTTTTTCAAAGCCTCTTCTATTTTACTTTCGTATTTTCTTATTGCCTGCTCTAGCTTACCTAAAGCATCTATCCTAAAATCCACATCCTTAGTCCTTCCCGTCTTGAAAAACTCTTTTTGTTTTCTCACTATATGATTTATATCCATATTATCACCTATTTAAAATTTAATTATATTTTTTGCTTATCCTATACTAAAAATTATATCATAATAAGCTTGTATATAATCAAATCACAGCAAATAAAAAAATCTTCTCAAGGAAGATTTTTTTTAATTCAATCTAGGTTGTCAAACTATCAGCTGGTTGCAAGTCAACTTTTATATCTATAAATATATTTTCATATTCCATATCTTCTATAAATAAATCTAAAATATTATTCATCTCATCCTCATACTCCTCTTGGCTGAGCTTGTATAAAAGCGCATCCTCAAATAAATCCATCAAATCAAAGTAGAAATTATTTAAAACATAAAAATACCCATCTTTTATGTTTCTAAGCTTATCTACAGTGTCTAATTTTTTTACTATATCATTTACAATATCGATATTTTTGACCTTTATCTGTCTTATCGAATACACATATCTACCAACAATCGATAATATATCTATTGATAAATCATCTATAGTGTAGTTTCCTTCTTTATTATACAAATAATTCCCGTAATTTTTTATTTTATTTTCTATATTCTCGTCGATTTGGTTGTAAGGACTTTTGTTTATATCTTGAATTATCAAGTAATTTCTTATGTCTTCGTTCTTTTCTAAAGCTTCATCTAAAATATGTAAATTATATGCATCGTATAGAGGATCATGAGCATCTCCACTAAACTCCATATTTGATAATTCTAGTAGATGAGTTAGAGATATGTAGTTCATGCACTTGATTCCGTATTCTAAATATTTTTCCTTGATATCTACAAAGAAGCTCTGGATATTATTTAGAAAACGAGGATGGTTGTTCTTTTGCGCACTTATTCTATCTGTATTTTTAAAGCAAGTCAAATCCAAGTTTCCAAAAGTATAAATTCCCTCAATCTCATCAAAATCACCTAGCCAATGTTTAAATGATCTCATCACACTTTCATAAGTAGGAGCATCTTCTAAGTCTTCTGTAGTAATGTGTGTTAATTCTTCTATATGTGGGTAAACTGTTTTTGTTAAGATAGGCTTTATCAGAGATTTAAACTCCTCTATTTCTTTAGTCTTTGTATCGTATTTTATAGCTCCAATAGCTATTAAATCCGCCTTAAATCCCTCTCTCTTATTGTTTTTTGTGTTGTTCATATTCATCTCAAAGTCCATATATATTTTTTTCATACAATTCCCCCAATCATAAAACATATATTATATTTTACCACAAAACTCTGAGTGTAGTTATATAATTATAAAAATACCTCTACATATAAAAGTGTTTGCTTTTTATGTAGAGGGTTTATTGATAAAATTTCTATTCAAATCTATCTAAGAAGGAATGTCTAACTCCGTCCTGTTCCCATCCTAAAACAGAGTCTAAGTAAACATTATTTGCAGCCTTGAATATTGATTTCTCAACCTCTTGGTATTGTTCACCTAGATTTTTTATAAGCTCCTTGATTTCGTATCGCTTGTTTCCTGTCTTTTTAGCTGCGACCATGCATGCACAGTTAAGTGGCATAATACCACTATTTTGAATAAATCTTATTATACTTTCCTCTCTTATATAGTATAGAGGTCTTATTATCTGCATTTTTTCAAAGTTAGTAGATTTTAGCTTAGGAAGCATTGTCTTGAAATTTCCTGCACATAATAGATTAAGCATTGTAGTTTCTATTACATCGTCAAAATGGTGTCCTAGAGCTAATTTATTACATCCTAGCTCCTCTGCCTTGTTGTATAGAGCGCCCCTTCTCATACGTGCGCACATATAGCATGGGTAGTCCTCTGCAATCTCACCTGCCACATCGAAAATATTAGTCTCAAATATTGTAAGCGGAATATTTAAATACTCACAATTGTCTTCAAGTAATTTTCTGATGTTTTTATGATAACCAGGATCCATCGCAAGATAGACTAAGTCGAATTTGACTTGTCCGTGCTTTTGCAATTCTTGGAACATCTTTGCCATAAGAAGGCTGTCCTTTCCACCAGAAATCGCAACTGCAATTTTGTCGCCTTCCTCTACTAATTTATAATCCTTTATAGCCTTTATAAATTTAGACCATGTGTATTTTCTATATCTTTTTATTATACTTTTTTCTATTTCTCTTAAAGGCTTTCTCTCTTCTGTAGGCATAATTATATTACACCCGTCACCTGCTAATTTTCCCATTTAATCACCTCAATTAATTTAAACATAAAATTAATTTTATCATATTTAACAATATACCTTCAAGTATATAAGCACATATTTAGACGCTTATGTAACATTTAAATACCATTTTAATATTATATATTAAGGCAGAGATTTACAAAAATTTCTCCCATATCATCGAGGAGGTTTAGCACAATGGAGAAAACTAGAGGTATTAAGAATAATTGCGGTGATCAGCTTGCAAGACCTTACATCAATGACCAAGTTTTGACAAAGATGTACAACCTATGCACAGCGCTAAAATATGGTAGCCTATTCCCAGAATTATACTTATTTGATTCTGAAAACTACAACGCTTACCTTTACAAATCACCTAAAAATAGACTGGGAGGTAGAAGATAATGAAATCAGCATGTAGATACGACCTTATAAAAGCAGTTATGGAGCTTGGATTTGCAGCCGTAGATATGAATTTATATCTAGACAATAATCCAGAAGACAAAACTGCTGTAAACACTTACAATTCTTTTGTCTCTCAATACGCACAGGCTAGATGTGCCTACGAAAAGAAATACGGTCCTTTGACACATTTTGGATATGCTCCAAGTGTTTGTCCATGGCAATGGGTTGAATCACCTTGGCCATGGGAAAGAGAATTTTATATGTAAGAGGAGGATTTAGATATGTGGATTTACGAAAAAACATTGGAATATCCAGTAAATTTAAAATGCCGCGACCTTAGAATGGCAAAGCTTATAATGACTCAGCTAGGAGGACCTAATGGCGAAATGGCTGCTGCACTTAGATATTTACAACAGAGATATACTATGCCTACTGGAAAAACTAAGGGATTGCTGACAGATATCGGTACGGAGGAGCTCGCACATGTTGAGATAATTTCATCTATGATTTATCAGTTGACAGATGGTGCTACTCCAGAAGAATTAAAGGCTGCTGGATTAGATACTAACTACGCCCAATTCGGTCACGGAATTCAACCAACGGAGGTTAATTGTACATAAGCCTAAAAAATTATTTACCTTATACTATATATATACTAAACTTAATTAAATTTTTCAATAAAAATAACCTATTCTGTAATAAGAATAGGTTATTTCAATATAAATTCCATTGAATAGATATTTTATCTTTATCAATAACTATTTTATAAATTAACTCTTGTAATATTAATTTTTTTTCTTTATTATCAACATTGTCAAATACATATTCAAAATTTTTATATTTATTTAATAATAATACTGCCTTTGATGTACTATTTTTTAAAGCATCTAAATCTTTTTTATGCTCCTGTAATATTTGATTTAATTCCTCTATTTCACTTTGACATCTGTCTATTATTTTAGTAAATATATCTATAGAGCCTTCACTATCTCCACATAATATTTTTTCTATTTCTCTCTCTGCATTATTTATAGCCTTTTGTTTTTTATTGATATTATTTTCTACGATATTTATATCTTTTTCTATTATACTTTTATTTTTACCTATTTCTTCATTGTAAGCATTTTCTAACCCTTCTATAGATAAATTTTTCATTTGTGATTTTATCTCATTTATTAATATAGGCTCTATTCTTTTGCTATTGTAGTTTTTTAACATACTAGATTTATTTTTACCACAATGCTTACATCTATAAGTGTGTGTTTTACCACTTGAATTATTTACATAATCTATATGTAGCTTTCTCTCTACTCCATCATCGCATTTGTGATATAATAAACCTTCAAATAATATATTTGTTCTATTTGTATACCTTGTTTCTCCTCTCGTATTTCTTGCTTTTGCTCTATCTTGTGCCTTTTGAAATACTTCATCGCTTATAATTCTAAATTGTGGAAAATCCAATAATTCTCCTTTGTATTGTTTTTTTCCAATATAAATTGGATTTGTTCTAATATTAGATATTTTTCTTTGATTCCAGTTTTTATATCTACCATACATCTTATTTTTTTCTAATAGTTCTATAGTCTTTGTTGTTCCATATTTGATATAACTATCGAATAAGAATTTTACTATTCTGCTTTCGTCTTCATCTATTACAAAATTATTTTTATCGTCTAATTTATAACCAAAGTTAGGACTGCCACCACAAAACCCTGTTTTCTCTACCTTTGCTTTTTTTCCGTTTTTAGTTCTCAATGACGTCTTTTGGCTCTCTTTTTTTGCAGTCCAAAATTTTATAAATTGCATCAATTCAGATGCATCATCATTATTATTATTTAATAATCCCTCTGTAACAGATATTACTTTTACCTTGTATTCTTCCATAACCGACATAAAAGAAATTAGTTCTGTCCTTCTACCTATTCTGTCAGAATTAAATACGATTAATGTTTCAAGTTCTTCATTCATTGCCATTGTCATTAACTTTTGCAGTCCTTCCCTGTCCTTTAATGCTGTTTTATAACCGGATACCCCATATTCTTCTATAGTATCGTGTATGATTATATTATTCTTTTTTACATATTCTTGGATTGCTATCTTTTGGCTCTCAAAGTCTTGAATATCTGTAGAAAATATATATAATAATACATTATTTTTCATCGTTTAAAACTTCCTTTTTTTCTAATTCTATTATCATATTTACTATTGTTTTATAAAAACTATCGCTTACTCTTTTACC
>NZ_JAXEWM010000135.1:0-12887 GCF_034113885.1 Intestinibacter sp. | reverse complement strand
CTTCATTGTAGTAGTTTTTTACGTTGTCTAATTTTTCTTGTAAACCCTCCGCGGCTTTTCCAGCTATATCGACTGCTAGACAAGAGTAAAATTTATTCATACTTTCTGTAATATTATCTGAAACTACAATTACATAGTCGGCTCCATTGTGCATGCGTTGAGCAAAAGCTTCTGTATAATATCCACTGCATGTTAGATTTTTTCCTTTTATAGTGATATTTTTATTTTTGAAATAATTCTGCATATTTGTCTTAATAGTATCTTTGCATTGGATTACAAATTGATCGTCTGTTAAATGTATCTCTTCATATCCGAGCATTTTCCTGAGCTTATTGTAATCGCTGACTTTCATAAATATATCGTAGTCGAAGTACTCGCTTTCAGTTATCTTACCTTTATCTTGTCTTGGATAATTAAATTCCTCGCGAAGATAATTATTTACATCAGCTGTTTTATTTTCGTATATATTGTAGATGAGCTTATCATCGATTTTGTTATGATGATATAATTACAATCGTATTTAAACTATTATTTACTAAAATCAGGAAAATATCTAAGAAAAACAGAGCAGATATGTTGAGTAAAATAACTAAAATTTTATCTTTTAAATAATCTGTAAATCTCATATTTTATAACCTAACCCTCTCTTTGTCTCGATAAAATCCTCTACACCAATTTCTGATAGCTTATTTCTGATTCTAGTTATATTTACACTCAACGTATTTTACAGTGGCATTTAAAACATCTAAAGTCACGCCTTTATGAGTTAGTACATTTTTATTTTCTGTAATTTTTCTTAAATCCATACATATATCTAACCCGCTTCTATTTGGTAAATTTACATCAAGCAGTATTATATCTGGATTTTCATCGATTATCTGTTTTACTACATTTTCAAATTTATCTACTAGTACTACATTGTACAAAGCATTTTCAAGTATTGTCTTTAATTCTATTCTAATATTAGCCTCATCTTCTATAATCATAATTTTGTACATTATTTTATATTCTCCTCATTTAAAGATTTTTTTATAATGCATAGGAAATTATATTCCTTTGAAAATTATGGATAAATATAATTTCCGTCATGCATTTCAAGAAAATCAACATTATGGATCTTTATGATAGAGATTTTCTTATAATATAATAATATCAAAAATAAATATTATATACAAAAACACATATCTTTTGTGCTAGTATATAGATATATAGTATAATTAGAAAAATCTGACAAGGTCAACAAATATATGAAAGGAAACTAAAGAATGAAAGGTATAAAAAATCATATCAAGCTTATAATTTTATCAATATTAACTGTAATAACTTCTTCACTAATTTTTAAGTTTATACAGCTGGGATTACTACAAAAGTCAAATTTGAATACAGATAGTGTAAGTATAGATTATTTTATTTTTAGAATAAACGACAGTGTACCAGTTGCAGATATACATATATATGCACTTAAGTTTTTAATTGCAGCTGCAATCGGACTTTTAATAACAGTATTTACATACTTAATTTTATTTAAAAAGAAAAAATAAAAAAAAAAAATTGACTATCGAAAATTTGATTTTACGATAGTCAATTTTTTCTTGAAAATTAAGAATATATAAAAGTGTATTATTATGGTATATTTATTAATATTGGATACCCATTGTTTCTTTTATGTACTCAACAGGCATATCTTGACCAGTCCATAATTTAAATGCTGCAGCACCTTGGAATAACATCATAGGAAAGCCATTTAAAGTTTTGCATCCAACTTCTTTAGCCATTTTTAATAAAGCTGTTTCTGTTGGAGCATATACAACATCTGTAACTATTAAGTCTTTTCTTAAAAATGATTTATCAGGTATATAAGTTTGTCCTTCAAGTGGCTTCATACCCATTCCTGTAGCATTGGCAAATAGGTAGCTTGAAGCTATTTCTTCTTTTAATTTATCTAAATCATCTAAATCGTATAAAGTAGCTTTACAATTAGTTCTTTCGTTTATATCTTTAACTGTTTTTTCAGCTCTTTTGTAAAATTCATCTTTTCTATTGAATATAGATATTTCTTTAACTCCATCAAGTGCAGCTTGTACTTGAATTGCAGTAGCTGCTCCACCTGCACCTACTATTGTCATTTTTTTGCCGATTACATCTATACCAGCATCCTTTAATCCTGTCATGTAGCCTATTCCATCTGTTATATGTCCTGTTAAAACACCGTTGTCGTTTACTATAGTGTTTACAGCACCGCAGATTTCTGCAGCTTCAGATAATTTGTCTAAGTATTTGTGTACTATTGTTTTATTAGGCATAGATACGTTTGATCCTCTAACCTTCATAGCTCTAAATCCTTTTATTGTATCTTCTAGATCTTCTGCACCTACTTCAAATGCTATGTAAGCGTAGTCAAGTCCTAATTTTGCAAATGCTTCATTGTGCATTCTTGGTGATGATGAGTGTCTAATTGGTGTTGCTATTAAACCTATTAATTCTGTATGTCCTGTTATTCTTTCTGCCATTTTACTTCCTCCAATTTCTAAAGAATGATTATTATTTATATTTATCTAAGTTAGGTATTATTTATATTTATGTATTTATTTGTTGTTTTTATTATCTACTTTGATGCATTACATCAAGAATTTCAGCTAATTTATCTACTGATATTTGTCCTGGAGCTGATGCAACCTTAGCTGCTCCAAATGTAAGTGCTGAACCAAATGTTTCTCCAGCTAGACGGCTTACAAGTCCAAGTCCACCCATAGACATTGTTATAATTGGTGTTTTTGCGTATTTAGTAGACATTTCTTCAGTAGCAGCTAGCAAAGTTATTACATCTTCTGATGTATTAGGCATAACTGCTATTTTAGGTAGATCTGCACATAAGTCTTGCATTTTACAAAGTCTTTTTATGATTTCTTCTTTTTCTGGTGTTTTGAAGAAGTCGTGGTTTGACATTACTACCTTTACGCCGTTTTGATGAGCAAATTCTACTATGCCTTTTACTATTTCATCTCCAGTGAATAATTCTACGTCTACTAAATCTACCATTTTTGTTTCTGCTATTTTTTTGTTTAGCTCTGCGTAGTATTCATCTGAAACTTCTCTTTCTCCACCTTCTTTTTTACTTCTAAAAGTAAATAATATAGGTAAGTCGCCAACTTTGTCTCTAAGAGCTGAAAGTATGTTTTTTACTTTATCTAAATCTTCAACTCCTTCATAGTGATCGACTCTCCATTCAACTAAATCTAATTTTAAGTCTTTTAAGTATTCAGCTTCTGCTATTATTTGTTCATCTGTTTTTCCTACTAGAGGTACACATATTTTTGGAATACCTTCACCTAGTTTTAAATTTCTAACTTCAACTACTTTTTCCATAGTATTTCCCCTTTGTTTTTATTTTTAGTATAAAATTATATCTAGATAAATATTTTAACATTAATTTCTATTAAAATTTGCGTATATATAAAATAACTTTGTTAATTTTTTATCGCTGATTATATTTTAATTATAATCCCTACAATATGATAAATCTAATACTAATTTTTGTGATTTTTGATAGGAATTAACTATCAATTGTGATATACTCTTTTTAAAATTATTTAGGATGTGAAAATATGAATTTGAATCAACTTTATTACTTTAAGACAGTCGCAAAATTGCAGCATTTTAGAAATGCAGCCGATGAGCTAAATATATCTCAGCCGAGTTTAAGCCAAGCGATTTCGAATTTAGAAAACGAACTCGGTACATATTTATTTGAAAGACATGGAAGAAATGTAAAGCTGACTAAGTATGGAAAACTATATTTAGAATATGTAGAGGAGGCATTAAATACTTTAGAAATAGGCGAAAAAAAATTAAAGCAAGTTACTAGCGAAACAAATGGTCATATAGATATAGCTTATATATCACCTTTAGCTTCTTATTTTATACCTAAAAAGGTAAGGGCGTTTTTAGAATTAGAAAACAATAAAGATATAACCTTTACTTTTAGGCAAGGAATAACTAGTGATTTAGTAACAGGACTTAAAAATTCGAAATACGATGTTGTATTTTGCTCTTATGTAGAAAATGAACCCGATATAATATTTGATTTACTATTTAAAGATGAATTTCTTATAATAGTTCCAAAAGATCATCCTTTGAGCAAATTCGATTCTGTAGATTTAAAGGATATAGAAAAGTATCCAGTTGTCGCGTATGAAAAAAATACAGCTCTTGGAATAGTTACTAAAAATATTTTTAAGCGAGAAGGCATATCTCCTAAAATCATATGTGAGGGAGAGGATGAAAATGGAATTTATGGATTGGTGTCAGAGGGATTTGGAATTGCATTTGTCGCAAACATCATGAATCCTGAAAATTTCAAGATAAAACAACTAAAAATAAATAACCTAAATTGCGATAGAAGTATTTATCTCGCATACAAGAAAAACAGCTATTTAACTCCAGCTGTGAAAAAATTTATAAAATATATAAAAACATCTTCAAAGGATATTTTTGAATTGATATGAAAAATAGCTAGATATCTAGTTTTACCTCCTAGAAATCTAGCTATTTTAAATTATATAGATTCTAAAAATTCTATTACATCAGATATAATCCAATCAGGAGTGGAAGCTCCTGCAGTTATTCCTATTAGATTGTACTTCTTAAGATCATTTTTATCTAGCTCATCCTTTGTTTCAATAGCAAAAGTATTAGTAACCTCTTTACAGATATTTACTAGCTTTTGTGTATTAGAGCTGTGTTTTCCGCCTATAACTATCATACAATCGACTTCTTTAGCTAGGTTTTTAGCTGATAATTGTCTCTCCTTAGTTGCAGAGCAGATAGTGTTTTTTATTGTAGCATCTTTTAATACAGAAGCTAGCTTTGAAGTTATTTTTTCATAGTCGTCTACATCTACTGTAGTCTGACTAACGACACAGTATTTTTTGTTTTCGTCGAAATCTATTTGATCTATTTCATCTTTAGTCTTTATAACTACAGCGTTGTCATCACACCATCCATTTATGCCTATAACTTCAGGATGATTTTTGTTTCCTATTATTATAATTTTATATCCCTTTTTATAAAAATCATTTACTATTTCATGGATTTTTTTGACAAAAGGGCATGTAGTGTCTACTATTTTTACGCTTTTACTGTGAGCCTCGTTGTATATATTTTCTCCTACTCCATGAGATCTTATAATTACTCTTTCGTCAGCAGGAATTTCTGATATTTCTTCTACTACTTTAAGGCCTTTTTCTTCATATTTGCTGACTGCTTGTTTATTATGTATTAAAGGACCAAGTGAATATACCTTTGTGCTTTTGTCGTCTAGCTCATCACTTGCCATCTGCATAGCCCTTTTTACACCGAAGCAAAAGCCTGCGTTTTTAGCAATTTTAATTTTCATTGGGGACCTCCTTATTATAAATCTCCATTTGAAAGCTTGTTGTAATTGTCTTTTATAACTCCCATTATTTCTTCAGCTATTTTTTCGTGATCTTCGCTAGTAAGCTTTTGTTTGTAATATTGCTCAAGTGAAATCGGCTCTCCAAAGTAAACTTTTGCTTTGCTAAATAGCTTATAGCTTGAGTAAATTGTACATGGAACTACGACTGCCTTTCCCTTTATTGCAAATAGTGAAACACCAGCCTTTGCATCGCTAAAATCATCGCCTTTAGTTCTAGTTCCCTCTGGAAACATTACAAGTGCGTACTCGTTTTTTATATATTTAAGAATTCTCTTTATAGTGTTAAGTCCTGGGTTTTCTCTATTAATCGGAATTATTTCTAATTTATTTAATACAAGTGACATAAATTTATTTTTGAATAATTCCTCTTTTCCTATAGCTGTCATCTTTCTAGTTTTATTTACAGCACATGCAACAAATATAGGGTCGAAATTAGACTTGTGGTTTGCTGCAATAATTGTGTTTCCCTCAGTAGGTATGTTTTCTATACCTATTACTTCAAATTTAAAAAAAGTTTTTGTAAACGCTCTAAAGAGCTTAAGTACAAAATTGTAAAAAGTCAAATTTAATCTCTCCTTTAATCTATTTAATTTTTTCTAAAACAGCTTCTACAACTTGGTCTATACTTTTGCCTGTTGTATCTATTTCTATAGCATCATCTGCTTTTACTAGAGGTGCAAATTCTCTATTTGAATCTATTTCATCTCTTCTTATTATGTCCTTTATTATATCTTCTAAAGTCCCTTCATATCCTTTTTCCTTTAATTCTATGTAGCGTCTTTTTCCTCTTTCTTCAGGAGTAGCGACTAGATAGAATTTGTAGTCTGCATTAGGAAATACGTAAGAGCCTATATCTCTACCGTCTAGTATTACTGCATTGTCTTTTCCTATTTCTCTCTGTAAATCTACCATTAAATATCTTACTTCCTTTATTTTCGCTACATCAGATACGTTTTTGCTTACATTTAGAGTTCTTATTTCGTCGTTTACTATCTTTGCGTCTAAATATATGTTGTTGTCTCTAAAGTCGATTGATGTAGATTTTGCCATTTCAACTACTGCCTTTTCGTCCTTTACATCTACGTCGTTTTGTAAGCATTTTAAAGTTACTGCTCTGTACATAGCACCTGTATCTATGTAGTTTATATTTAATTTTTTAGCTATTATCTTAGCTATTGTACTTTTGCCTGCTCCTGCAGGTCCGTCTACTGCTATTATTATATTTTTCATGATTGTTCTCCTATTTTAAAAATTTACTATAAACTAAGTCCTGCTAAATAACCTGTAGAAAATGCTATTTGCAAATTGTAGCCTCCTGTTTCAGCATCTAAATCTAGTAATTCTCCTGTTATAAATAAATTATCTATCTTTTTAGATTCCAAGGTAGATGCATCTACCTCTTTAGTGCTGACCCCACCAGAGGTTACCATTGCAGCCTTAAATCCCATAGATGATGTTATTGTTAGCTTCATATTTTTTATATTTTCAATTACTGCATTTTCGTTTTCCTTATTAAGTGAATTTCCCTTGATGTCGCTTAAATTTAATATATTTAGAAGCTCCTTTATAAAATTCTCTGGAAGTATTGCCTTTAGGCTGTTTGCTATATTTTTATTTGGGTTATTTCTTATTAAGCTGACTATCTCGTCCTTTGATGTATTTGGTAAAAAGTCTATAAATATCTCTACGTGTTCTCCTGCTAGCTGTTTATTTATATAAGAATCTATTATAAGAACAACTGGTCCGCTTATGCCAAAATGGGTAAATATCATATCTCCTGTTTTTGAGATTTTTTTCCTTTTGATTTTAGTAGATATATTTACACCGCTCATAGATATACCTTGAAGGTTTTTGACCCAAGCTTCCTTTGTCTTTAATGGACATAGGGCTGGTAGCGTCTTAGTTATAGTATGTCCGTATTTTTGTAAAATCTCGTACATACTTCCATCAGAGCCTGTATGAGCGTAACTTTTGCCACCAGTAGATAGTATTACTTTATCTGCGTATATATTTTCACTGTCGTTTAATACAACGCCTTTTACAGTATCGTCTTCTATTATTAAGTCTGTCACTCTTTTATTATACAATACTTTTACTTTTTTTCTAGATAAGTCCTCTTCAAAGCCTCTTATAAGATCAAGTGCCTTATCATTTTTAGTGTATATTTTAGAGTCGTGCTCTTCTTCTATTTTATACTCTACATTTATACTATCTAAGTAGCTTAGCAAATCCTCATTTGTAAATGAGTAAAAGCTGCTGTATAAAAATTTACTGTTGTTTACAACCTTATCGAAAAAATCTTCTATATATCTGTTGTTTGTAATATTACATCTTCCACCGCCAGTAAGTCTTAGCTTTTTGCCTAGAGATTCATTTCTCTCGATTAATATTACTTGGTGATTGTTATTTGCAGCGCTTATTGCCGCCATTATTCCAGAAGGTCCGCCTCCTACAACTATTACTTTAGCCATTATATCCTACTCCAATGCACTATTTTCTATTTTTTCATCATTTATAATATGTGTAGTATCGTTCATTTTCATAACCACAGGACCGTAATCTCTAAGCTCTACTATGTTTAAAGCTGTATTTCCTTGGTTTAATCTGTAGATATTTTCAACTGGTGAATTTAAAAATGATAAAAGCATAATTCTAGCACATAGTGAGTGAGTTACTAAAACTATGTGTTTTCCATCGTATTTTTCGTTTATTTCTTTTATAAAAGCATCAGTTCTTTCTTTTATTTGGTCTAGAGTTTCACCTTGAGGAATTTTTGCTAAATGAGGTTCGTTTCTCCATTGACGGTATAAAGCAGGATCCTCCTCCATTATGTCTTTTATAAGTCTGCCTTCCCAAGTTCCGAAGTTCATTTCTCTTAGAGCCTCAGTTTTTTCGACCTCTATATTTAATTTATTTCCTATAATTTCAGCAGTTTGATAAGCTCTTCCTAAGTCGCTGCTGTAGATACAATCTATTGGATATTTTGTCATGCTGTTTGCCAAAAGCTCTGCTTGTTCTACTCCTTTAGCTGTTAAATCTGAATTACCGTGGCCTTGAGTTTTGCCTAGGATATTCCATTCAGTTTGTCCGTGTCTAACTATATATAATGTATTTGTCAAAAATTTCCACTCCTTTATTATTTCTTCTCAAATTTTAATTATATCATAAAAATGTGAAAAAAAACTATCTCACTATAAGTTTAATGAGATAGTTTTTAATTTAACTCCATTTATTGCTAGAAATTCGTCTATTTCTTATTCTTTTAGAAACTGATTTACTCAAAAGTGTGTAAATAACAGAGCTTAGAGGAATAAAAAGTATCATTCCCACAATACCCATTAGCTTAGATCCTATAGTTATAACGACTATTACCCATATAGGTGGAAGTCCGATTGATTTACCTACGACTTTAGGGTATATTAAATTACCCTCGATTTGTTGAAGTACTGCAAATAAAATTGCAAATACTACTACCTTTATAGGATCCACCATAACTATAAGTATGGAAGCTATTATAAAAGCTATACAAAGTCCAAATATTGGAACTAATGCCATGATAGCTATCATCACACTTATAAGCAATGCATAAGGAATTCTAAGTATTACCATACATATAAAAAACATACATCCAAGTATTAGACATTCTATACATTGGAATGTGAAGAAATTAGTAAATGTCTTGTGTGTAAGCTTTCCTACTTCTATCATTTTGTCTACTATATTTTCTGGTAAAAATGCGTATAGTAATTTTTTAAGCTGTATGCTCAGCTTTTCCTTTGATATAAGTATATAAGCTGCAAATATGAAGCTTATCACTACACTTACAATACCTGAAACAACACCTGATACTACTCCAAAAGTAGATGTAAATAAGCTACCAAATGAATCCTTGACAAAATTTAAAGCCTTATTGCTCAAGCTTTGCCAATCTATTTCAGCAGTAGTAATAGAGTCTTGAATTAATTTCCAGTTTATATTTGTCTTTTCAACTAGTGCGTGTAAATTATCTATTGCACCAGGTATAGTATCTACAATATTGCTGACTGTTTCTACTAGCTTTGGTCCAACTAAAAAGATTAAAGCTAAAATTACTAATATAAAAATTAAAAAAGTAAGTAGTAGACTTATCGGTCTTTTGAGTTTTTTAAATTTTCTTTCTAAAAAATTCATAGGAATGCTAAGTATAAAAGCAATTGCCCCACCTATTAAAAAAGGCTTTATTATAGATAGTAAAACTCCAAGAACACCTAAAATATCTGTAATTCTATATAAAACAAAAAATAGAACTATTATATATGTGGCGCTTAGAATTATTCTCTTTGTTTGTTTAGTCTCCACTTTTTAACCTCCCAATATATTGTTATCTATAATAATATACTACATTTATGAATTGTATACTAACTTTATATAAAAATTTCTAAACCAACTCCAACTTCTTCTACATTTAAGCTTTTGATCATCTCAGCCTTAGCCTTTAATGATACGCAGTGGCATGGATAAACTGTATTTATGTTTTGTTTTTCTAGGTAATCGATAGTTTTACTTAATCTGTCGTCTACCTCAAATAGATGAAAACCTCCCAATATACCTATTATTCTATCGTCATCGCATACTTTTTTTGCGTATTCTACGATGTTGCAGATTCCACTGTGAGAGCAGCCTGTAACTACAAAAAGCCCATCGTCTGTTTTTAAAACTAAAGCAGAATCATCTAGTATATAATCCTTGCTAAAGAATTCACTACAGCAAAGTTCTAAATCCTCCTTTACACCGATTGCATATCTAGGTTCAAAATCCATTAGCACAGGTATTTCACCTAAAAATACGCAATTTTTAGAAATTTCATAAGGTGTCTTACTAGGAGTGTAGTTAAATCTATACATATCCTGCAAAGTATAAGGAGCACCTATAAATTGCCCATCGAAGTATTTTGCCTCGAAGCAACCTGGATGAGCTACTATTTCAGGTTTTGATAGATTGATTTTTTTATCTAGATATTGTAATCCTCTAGTGTGGTCGTTGTGGCCGTGAGATAGTACTATAGTATCTATTTTATTTAAATCTATATCCATAGCTTCTGCATTTTTTATAAAAGCATCTGAATATCCAGCATCGAATAGTATTTTTTTATCGTCTACCTCTATATAGTAGCTAACTGCCGGTTCTCCTAAATAGTACTGATCTATGTATGTATTGTTGTCCATTAAAACTTTTATTTTCAATTTCGTTTCCTCCTCATTTTATTCGCAAGGTAATTTGCCATCTTTTTTATTTTTAAAATGAATTTTCTCTGTGCCGGCTTCCATAGCAGTTTTATAGTACCAGCATTTATAATTTATGACATCGAGAGTTTTTTGTAAGGCTTCTATTTGTGTTTCTACAGCATGCTTTCTCTCTAGAAACATCGTATATCTTTCCTCCAAAGAATTGTCACCTTCTTGAACCCATTCAGTAAACTTTTTAATATCTTTAAT
The DNA here is from genome assembly GCF_034113885.1 of Intestinibacter sp. Taxonomy (GTDB): domain Bacteria; phylum Bacillota; class Clostridia; order Peptostreptococcales; family Peptostreptococcaceae; genus Intestinibacter. The sequence continues at coordinate 1,958 of NZ_JAXEWM010000135.1, read as the reverse complement.
CGGCATACCTGTTTTTTTTAGGCATTCTATAATTTTAATCATCTCTATATCATCTTCAGAAAAGCTTCGATATCCAGAATCGAGTCTTTTTATAAATGGAAGTAACCCTTCTCTATCGTAATATCTAAGTGTAGATGTCGGCAAACCAGTAATCTTAGAAGCTTCTTTAATCGTATATCCCATAATGTCTCCTCCAAAAAATTTATTCAAAACTATTGACATTAAACTTAACTTAAATGTTACGCTATAATTAGAAAAATTACAATATATTAATAAATATAAATTTAGAATATATAAATAATCTTTAGGGAAAAATTTAATAAAGGAGAGATAATTATGACAAAATCAAAAGTATATTTTACAAAAGAAATAACAAGTGAAAGTCTAATTAAAATTTACGAAGCTTTAAACACTGAATTAAAAGGCAAGGTAGCTGTAAAAATATCTACTGGTGAACCAGGAGGACATAACTTCCTAGATCCAAGCTTAATCAAGCCTTTAATAGATAAATTACAAGGAACAATAGTAGAATGCAATACAGCATATGAAGGAAGAAGAAATACAACTGAAGAACACTGGAAAGCAATAGAAGAACATGGCTTCACAAAAATAGCTCCTTGCGACATAATGGACGAAGACGGCGAAATAGAGCTTCCAGTCCCAAACGGCAAGCAAATACATAAAAACTACGTAGGCTCACATATAAAAAATTACGATTCAATGCTTATACTATCTCATTTTAAAGGACACGCTATGGGTGGATTCGGAGGAGCGCTTAAAAATATGTCTATAGGAATTGCTTCTTCACACGGTAAAGCTTATATACACGGAGCAGGAGTTCCAGAAAATATTTGGACTGCCGACCACGATTCATTTCTAGAAGCTATGGCAGATGCAGATGCTTCTGTAATCGATTACTTCAAGGAAGAAAACCTAGCGTATATAAATGTAGCAAATAAATTATCAATCGATTGCGACTGTGATGCAAACCCTCACGATCCAGAAATGGCCGATTTAGGAATATACGCAAGCCTTGACCCAGTCGCTTTAGACCAAGCTTGCTACGATGCAGTTAAAAATTCTCCAGATCCAGGTAAGGCTTCTTTAATTGAGAGAATGGATTCTAGAAATGCTATTCATACTGTGGAACAAGCTTATGCAGAAGGACTTGGAAATAGAGAATATGAAATAGTTGATATTGGATAAAATATTAAAAATGCCTGCCATATGTAAATTACATACAGCAGGCATTTTATAAATTTACTATCTAACAAATATATCTATATTATCCCCATCGCCATCTACAACTACAGTATCTCCATTTCTAATTTGACCTGCAATTAATTTTCTAGCGATTATAGTTTCAAGAGTATTTCCTATATATCTCTTAAGTGGTCTAGCACCATATACAGGATCATAACCTTCTCTAACCATAATATCCTTAGCAGCATCTGTAACTTCTATAGATATATCTTTGTCCTTTAATCTATTAGCCAAGCTCTTCATGAATATATCTATAATCTTCTTGATTTCGTCTTTTTGTAGAGCTTTAAACATTATAATGTCGTCAACTCTGTTTAAGAATTCTGGTTTAAATCTTCTCTTCATTTCACCCATTACAAGGTTCTTAGATTCTTCTGTTATTTCACCTTGGTCTTGAAGTAGGTAACTAGAACCTATATTAGATGTCATTATGATTATAGTGTTCTTGAAGTCTACTGTATTACCCTTGTTATCAGTAAGTCTACCATCATCTAATATTTGTAAGAACATGTTGAATACATCTTCATGAGCTTTTTCTATTTCGTCAAATAGTATTACTGAATATGGAGCACGTCTAACTGCTTCTGTTAATTGTCCACCTTCTTCGTATCCTACATATCCTGGAGGAGGTCCTACAAGTCTAGATACGGAGTGTTTTTCCATGTATTCAGACATATCTATTCTTATTATGTTGT
>NZ_JAXEWM010000134.1:0-20387 GCF_034113885.1 Intestinibacter sp. | reverse complement strand
TTATTTCTTTATTTTTCTTTAAATAATTTACTAAATCATTTTTTACTTTTTCATACACTTTTTTATCTAGGAATTGTTCATCATTTATCTTTTGAACAGTTTCTCCTATTAAAGCCTCAAAAACCTCTTTATAAAATTTATCTTTTCCACAAATCTCTTCCTCTGTTAAAAGCGAGCTTAATCCATTTTTTCTAAATTTATTTTCAATTTCTTTTTTTATTTCTAACTGCTTTTTATTAAAGCACACTTCAAAATCGTAGTTAGATACTAAATTTTTTTCAATTTTGATTTTTTTATTTTGAACCATTTTATTTAATATTACATCCATATCTTTTACTTTTAAATTATTGTCAGCTCTAGATCTAAGCTCTTCCTTTAAAATACCATTTCTAAGTCTATATCTTTTATGGTAATCGTTTAAAATTTCTACTATCCTTTGGCATAATTTATCGTACTGATTTATATGCATATAATATTTATTTACTTGGACAACCTTGTTATCTTGTATTAAAGCATCTAGTTGAAATTTTATATCTTCTTCATTGTCACCTGTATAGCTTATTAAATCCTTTAAAGTTATGTAATTAGCTAATTTTAGCTTTAGATACTCTTCTATTATGTCCTTTAATTCTCCTCTTTCCTTGACTTTCAAGGCTTCAATTACTTTTTCATCGTATATCTTGTGCTTTTTAGGAGCTGTATCTATTATAACTCCACCACCTATTGTCTCCATAGGCGAATAGGATCTAATTATAAATCTATCGCCTTTTTTAGCTACGATTTTATCTTCAAGTCTGAGTTGAGCGTATCCGCTTTCTCCGTAAGATATCTGATTTTCATTTAAGGGAACTATTCTACATAGAATCTCCCTTGTTCCGTGGAAAATTCTTATTCTATCCCAGTGCTTTAAGCTCTTTTTAGCATGCTCTACTAGAGATATATTTACATCTATCATCATAGACTCTTCTACTGAGCCAGTAGCTGCAATTACATCTCCTCTTTGTATTTCACTGACCTTTATATTAGATAGATTTATAGCTGTTCTCTGACCTGCATATGCTGTATTCACATCCTGTCCATGAACCTGCAAATTTCTGACCTTTACAATCTTTTCGGTCGGATATATAGTGAGCTCATCGTCTAAATCTATCTTTCCTTCAATTAAAGTTCCTGTTACTATAGTTCCAAATCCCTTAAGCGAAAAAACTCTATCTATACTCATTCTCGATGGTGAATCGATTTTCTTTTCCTCTATATTTTCACTTAATTCGTCAATTTTCGCAATCAATTGGTCTAGTCCTCTTTTAGATACAGAGTCGACTTCTACAACAGAAGCTTTTTCAATAAATAATCCCTTTACCTTTTCCTTTATATCATCTTTGACTAATTCTATAAATTCCTGATCTACTAAGTCGCATTTAGTCAAAACAATTATTCCATTTTTGACATCTAAATAATTTAAAATATCTAAATGCTCGATAGTTTGTGGCATTACACCTTCATCAGCTGCTATAACCAATAAAACAATATCTATACCACACGCCCCAGCTAGCATATTTTTTATAAATTTTTCATGTCCTGGAACATCGACTATACCGACTCTTTTATTGCTAGGCAAGTCAAAATATGTAAATCCTAGATTAATAGATATTCCCCTTTGCTTTTCTTCTTTTAAATTATCAGTTTCCCTACCTGTAAGAGCCCTTATCAACGTTGTTTTTCCATGGTCTATATGCCCTGCTGTTCCTACAATTACATTTTTCATTCCAAAGAAGTCCCCCTCAAAATTTAATTAAAAACTTTCTTTAATTCCTTTATTATAAAATCAAATTCATTCTCTTCTATAGTTCTGACATCTAAAATATATTTATCTTCATTTATTCTGCCTATTATATGTGACTCACTATTTCTAAGTGTCTTTTCTAGATAAGATACGCTAAATTTATTTGGTTTAATCGCAATTGTGTATGTATCTAGCTTTTCAAGTGGCATTGAGCCTCCCCCTACTTGAGATACATCCTTTTGTTTTTCAACAGCTGCATCTATATTTAAATTTAGGATTTTATGTAAAAGTAAATCAGCCTTTTTATCTAGTTCTTCTAATTTACAAGTAATCATCTTTAAAGTTGGAATATTTTCTATAGCATCCTTTTCATCTAAATATATTCTCAATGTAGCTTCTAAAGCTGCTATCGTCATTTTATCAACTCTCAATGCCCTTGTAAGCTGATTTTTTTTCATTTTTTTTATGTATTTTTTCTTGCCGACTATAATTCCAGCTTGTGGACCTCCTAACATTTTATCTCCACTAAATGTAACTACATCTGCTCCTTTTTTGATTGAATCTATTACAGTAGGTTCGTATGACAATCCGTACTTAGATAAATCTATAAATACACCACTTCCCAAATCCTCAATAATAGGCAATTCTCTAAATTCCTCTTCCTGTTTTAATTGATCAATTTCGACAGATTCCGTAAATCCTAAAATTTTGTAATTGCTCGTATGTACCTTCATTATAGCTTTAGTATTTTCGTTAAATGCTTTCTTGTAATCTCTTATATGTGTTTTATTTGTGGAGCCGACCTCTACTAATTTTCCGCTACCTAGCTCCATAATACTAGATATTCTAAAGCTTCCACCCACTTCCACAAGCTCACCTCTAGATACTATAATCTCTCCATCCCTAGCCAATGTATCGAGAACTAATAATACAGCCGCAGCATTATTATTTACAACTAAAACATCCTCTGCCCCTGTAAGCTCTTTTATAATTTCTACTAAATGATCATATCTAGAACCTCTTTGTCCCTCTGATAAATCGTACTCCAAATTGCTATATCCAAATGCAATATTTATTAACTCATCTTTTATCTTTGGACTGAGTCTAGATCTTCCTAAATTAGTATGTAAAATCACTCCTGTGCCATTTACAACCTTTTTAATAGACAGCTCAAACTTGTCCTTTACGCAATTTATTATATCTGAAATTAAATCCTCTTCTTTTATATCAAATGAATCTATATCCTTTTCATCTAGAAAAATAATCTCTTCTCTCTTTTGATTTATTTTTTCTCTTATAGATTCTAATATTAGTTTTCTCGGGTAGCAATTTATTAAATCCTCTATTCTAGGATTTGATAAAATTTTATCAACTGAAGGCAATTTTGAAAAAGCTTGATTTTTTTTCAAAGCTATTCACCCCTTTAAATTTGTTATTTTTTTAATTATATAATTTGTTATTTTTTATATAAATTAACATTTTATTTTAATATATATTTTATAATTTTCATATTAATAATTACTTCTTTATTTTAAAATTATAATACTTAATTCGATAATTGCTACTATAAATTTTTAAAATTTAAAATAAAGTTGAAATTTTACAAATAAATTGCTATTATTAAATTGTTATTATAATTTAATATTTGGGAATGGATGAGTGCTGGTGTGCTCTCTAGTCTTCAAAACTAGTACGAGGGGTTAGGAGCCTCTTAGGTGGGTTCGATTCCCACCCTTTCCCGCCATTTTGCAAAAATACTAAATAATTATTACAAAATATTACAATTTTACATATATTACACTATTTTATAGCAATTCTATAATTTACATTATTTGTTTTTATAACAACAGAAATTTTTACTATAGAATTATATTATATAATTATCATATTTTTATAATTACTTTTTTAAAAAATTTTAATATAAATTTATATTATATATCAATTAACACTTTAATCGCGATATACCAATATAAATTTTATATATTCCACCCAAAATTAATTAATTAAGGAGGTAAAACAGTATGGAAAAGAAAGTTTTGACGACTTGTCCTTACTGCGGCGCAGGATGTCAATTTTACCTAGTTGTTGACAAAGAAAAGAATCAAATTCTAAGAAGCGAACCTGCAAACGGTAGACAAACGGTAGAACAAATCAAGGTACACTTTGCTTAAAAGGCCATTATGGATGGGATTTCCTAAATGACCCTCAAATTTTAACACCTAGACTTACTAAACCTCTAATAAGAAAAAATGGGGTTTTAGAAGAAGTCGAATGGGAAGAAGCGATTACTTACACTGCAGATCGCTTAAATGAAATCAAACAAAAATACGGTCCTGATGCAATCATGGGTACAGGATCTGCCAGAGGACCTGGTAATGAAGCAAACTACATAATGCAAAAATTTATGAGAGCCGCAGTTGGTACTAACAATGTAGACCACTGCGCACGTGTCTGACATGCTCCTTCTGTAGCCGGTCTGGCTTACTCATTAGGTAGTGGAGCAATGTCTAACTCTATACCAGAAATTGAAGATGCTAATTTATTATTAATATTTGGATATAATGGAGCAGATTCACACCCAATCGTTGCAAGAAGAATTGTAAAAGCAAAAGAAAAGGGTGCAAAAATAATAACAGTTGACCCTAGAGTCACTGAAACAGCGAGAATTTCTGATATGCATTTACCTATAAAAGGTGGTACTAATATGGTACTTGTTAATGCATTCGGAAATGTTTTAATTAATGAACATTTATATGATGAAAAATTTGTAAAAGAACATACAGATTACTTTGAAGAATACAAGAAAATAGTTGAACCTTATACTCCTGAATACGCAGCTAAATACACTAATATACCTGCTGATATAATCAGAAAAGCTATGAGAGAATATGCAAACGCAAAAGACTCTATGATACTTTACGGTATGGGTGTCTGTCAATTCTCACAAGCAGTTGATGTCGTTAAAGGTTTAGCATCACTTGCATTACTTACAGGAAACCTTGGTAGACCTAATGTTGGTATAGGTCCTGTTCGTGGACAAAACAACGTTCAAGGTGCTTGCGATATGGGTGCATTACCAGATTCATATCCAGGATACCAAAAGGTAACTAATCCTGAAGTAAGAGCTAAATTTGAAAAGGCTTGGGGTGTCAAACTTCCTAGCGAAGTCGGAGTTAAATTAACAGAAGTTCCTCATGCAGTATTAGAAGAACATAAAATAAAAGCTTACTACATCTTCGGTGAAGATCCAGTACAAAGCGACCCAGATGCTTCAGAAGTAAGAGAAGCACTTGACGCATGTGAATTTGTAGTTGTTCAAGATATATTCATGAACAAAACTGCACTTCATGCAGATGTTGTATTCCCTGCTACATCTTGGGGTGAACATGATGGTGTTTATTCTTGTGCTGATAGAGGATTCCAAAGAATCAGAAAAGCAGTCGAACCAAAAGGCGACGTAAAAACTGACTGGCAAATAATTTGTGAAGTTTCTACTGCAATGGGTTATCCAATGCACTACAACAATACTAAGGAAATTTGGGACGAAATGAGAAGCTTAACTCCTAGTTTCTTCGGTGCAACTTATGAAAAAATGGAAAAATACGGCTGTATCCAATGGCCATGCAGAAGTGAATCTGATGATGATAGAGGTACTATGTACTTACATAAAGATGGTATTTTCTCTACTGATAACCATAGAGGTAAATTATTCGCAGCTGAATGGAGACCTCCATACGAAATAGAAGATGAAGAATATCCATTTAGTTTATCTACAGTAAGAGAGGTTGGTCACTATTCAGTTAGAACAATGACTGGTAACTGTAGAGCACTAGCCCAACTAGAAGATGAACCTGGATATCTTCAAATAAACGACCAAGATGCTGAAAGACTTGGTATAAAAGAAAATGAAATTATCAGAGTAAGCTCTAGAAGAGGTAGTGTTTTAACAAGAGCATTAGTTACAGATAGAGTTCAACCAGGTGCTACATATATGACTTACCAATGGTGGGTAGGCGCTTGTAACGAACTTACTATCGCTAGTCTTGATCCAGTTTCAAAAACTCCAGAGTACAAATACTGTGCTGTTAAGGTTGAAAAAATAGAAGATCAAGCTTGGGCTGAACAATGTATCAAAGACACTTATCAAGATTTAAAGGATAAAATGTCTAATAAAAAAGCTTAGCCTGTAAATTTAAATGTGAACTATACTATCGAGAGGTGGAGAAATTATGAAAAATAAATTAGGTTCATTTGTAGTTGCTGACCCTAGTAAATGCACTGGCTGTAGAGCTTGTGAAGTTGCTTGTTTCGCTACTCACAATGAAAATAATAACGTAGGATTTACAGTTGGAACTGTTGAAGTTCCTGTAATACCTAGACTTTATCTAGTAAAAGATGAAGCCGTATGTATGCCAATACAATGTAGACATTGCGAAGATGCTCCTTGTTTAAATACATGTCCAGTCAAAGCAATTTCTAGAATCGATAATTCAGTAATTGTCGATGAAGTTAAATGTATCGGATGTAAAACATGCTTACTTGCTTGTCCTTTTGGAGCTATAGATTTAATGACTCAATATATAGATGGTAAACCTGTAGAACAAAGAGCAATTGATGAAAGCAATAAAATTGCTTATAAATGTGATTTATGTAAAGGTAAAGATAAAATAGCTTGTATAAATGCTTGTCCTAATCAAGCTTTAAAACTTGTCACTCCTTTAGAAGATAAAAAAGCTAAAAATATAAAAGCCGCTATGAGCTTATTATCAACTAATAAATAGGAAAAGGAGGATGAATCAATCCCGATAAATGTGTCGTATGTGGACAATGTGTTCAAGTCTGTAAATCATATGCATCTGTTATAGATTATGGACCAGAATTTGTACAAAACAAAAAAGAAGAAAGAAAAGTACCTGAAGTTATAAACGAACCATTATTTGCAGCAAACAATGTATGCGATGTTGACAAAGTTAAAGCTGCTCTAAAAGATCCTACTAAAATAACAATGGTTCAATGCGCTCCAGCTGTTAGAGTTGCACTTGGAGAAGAATTCGGAATGGATTTAGGTTCTTTAACTCCAGGAAAAATGGCAGCTGCTTTAAAAGCACTTAATTTTGACAAAGTTTACGACACAAACTTTGCAGCAGATTTAACTATAATGGAAGAAGGAAATGAATTAATCAAGAGAGTGACAAATGGTGGAACTCTACCTATGTTTACTTCTTGTTGTCCAGCTTGGGTTAAATTTATGGAAGATAATTATCCTGAACTTACAGATCACTTATCTTCTTGTAAATCACCTCAACAAATGGCTGGTGCAGTATTTAAAACTTATGGTGCTAAAATAAACAACATAGACGCAAAAGATATATACAGCGTTTCTATAATGCCTTGTACATGTAAAAAATATGAATGTGATAGACCTGAAATGAATTCAAGTGGATATAGAGATGTAGATGCAGTTTTAACTACCAGAGAGCTTGCTTATTTAATAAAAGATGCAGGTATAGATTTTAACACTCTAGAAGAAATCGAATTTGAAAGTCCACTAGGTATTTACACTGGTGCCGGTACTATATTCGGTGTAACTGGTGGTGTTATGGAAGCAGCTCTTAGAACTGCATACGAAGTTATAACAGGAGAAGAAATTCCAAGTATAGATATACCTGCTGTAAGAGGCTCTGAAGGCTTTAGAGCTGCAGAAATACAAATCGGAGATTTAACTCTAAAGGTAGGTATTGTAACTGGTCTTAAAAATGTAGTTCCTGTTTTAGAAGATTTAAAAGCAGGAAAGCTTGATTTAGATTTTATAGAAGTTATGACTTGTCCTGTAGGATGTGTAAGTGGTGGAGGTCAACCAAAACTATTATTAGAAGAATATAGACAAACTGCATATGAAAATAGAACTAAAGCGACTTATGTACATGATGCTAATTTACCTCTTAGAAAATCTCATACTAATCCAGAGATTACTAAGATATACTCAGAGTTCTTAAAAGAACCTCTAGGAGAAATTTCTCATCACTTATTACATACTAAATATTGTATTGGAAAGGAAGTGACTAAGTAATGAATTATTTCGTAGTTGCTGATCCAATAAAATGCATTGGTTGTAGAACTTGTATGATTGCCTGCGTTGTAGAACATAGTGAAGAAAATATATTCCATCAAAAACCTGAGGATATAAACTTCAATCCTAAGCTTGAAGTCGTTAAAAATGCACAAGTTTCTGCACCTATTCAATGTAGACAATGCGAAGATGCTCCTTGCGCGCAAAGGCTTGTCCTCAAAACGCTATTAGTAGATCAAACAATGCTATAGTTGTAGATGAAAAGAAATGTATAGGATGTAAAAACTGTATGCTAGCATGCCCATTTGGTGCAATTAACTTAAACGATACTGAATCTGGTCATACTGTAGATTTAGAAAATATTCCAGACGATAAACTTTTCTGTATCGAAAAAATGGTAGCTAATAAATGCGATCTTTGTAGCGGCTCTGAAAACGGACCTGCCTGTGTAAGAGTTTGTCCAACTGCTGCATTTAAAATTATCCATGAAGAAGATATTACTTCTTCAATCAAAAACAAGAGAAAAGCTACTGCCGCTGGAATAAACAATATTTAGAAAAATACGATTTCTAATATGCTTAAAATAAGCTATCAAGTGTTTTTTAAATAAATATTTAAAACCCACAATAAGAAGGGAGATCAAAAATAGATTTTAATCTATCTCTGATCTCCCTTCGACTCTATAGAAATTCTTTATAAAAGTACTACTTCGACCTTCTGTCCTTTGTTTAGAGCTAAAGTCCCTGGCTTTATATCAACTAGACAATTGCAACCTATCATAGAAGATAACATTCCTGATGAATGACCTCCATTTTTAGGAAGATATACTTCTCCATCATCGTAAATAGCCCTTATAAATCTTCTTCCTCTACTCGCTTTTAAGAAATCATCTTGCAATATAGCTTGTTTTTTCTCTTCTTTCAAATCTGGATCTTTTAATAGTTTATATAATAATGGTTTTCCCATCAATTCAAATGTAGCGGCCGCTGCAAATGGATTTCCTGATAAGCAAAGTAAAGGCTTATTTTGATAAAGTGCATATATAGCAGGTGTCCCTGGCTTCATATTTACTCTCCAGAAAATCTTTTTCGCATTTAAAACTTTTATAACCTCGTGCATAATATCCTTTTTACCTACAGAAACTCCACCTGTAGTAAATACTACATCTATAATATCTATAATTTTTTTAATTTCATTTGCAATTAAATTTTCATCATCACCTAAAACTTCAGCCATGACTACTTCACAGCCTAATTCTTCTAGTCTAGAGGCTATCATTCTTCTATTGCTGTCATAAATTTTACCTTCAGCAAGACTTTTTCCTCCACATACAACCTCGTCACCTGTACTTATCAAGGCTACCTTTGGTCTTCTTATTACCTTTATATTTTCGTATCCCATAGATGCTATCACACCTATATGTATATTGCTTATTTTTTCTCCTTTTTGTATTAATCTACTGCCCTTTTGTATATCCTCACCTTCAAAACAGTAGTTTTGGTGGTGCTTTACTTCCTCATATATTTTAACTGTATCCATGCCATAATCAGTAGATTCTTGTCTTATTACACAGTCACATCCTTTTGGCAATTTTGAACCTGTCATGACTATCACAGCCTCATTTTTGCCTAGCTTTTTATGTGTATATCCTCCAGCAAGTATTTCATCTATAACCTTTAATTTTACTGGATTTTGTTTGCTTGCACCCTTAATATCCTCTGATCTTAGAGCATAGCCATCTAATGGCGAACGATCAAAAGGAGGCTGATTAATTGGTGCAATTATATCTTCTGCTAAGATCCTACCTCTAGCATTTTCTATACTTATTTCTTCTACTTCATCTATGGCTTTAACAGAATCACAAATCAATTTTACAGCTAATTCAAGCTCTATACCTACCATATTTATCCCTCCCAAATTTATCCCTCCCAAAAAAAATGCTATATAACCTATTATTTGAAAAAATAGAAAATATAGCATTATTAATAAAAGGTATTTTATATACCTTTTTTGCATAATTTTCTCCTTTTCAAACAACGGATGGCCACAACGTTTCCATTGTAACCAGAAGCAATTTTTTAATCACTTGGCTCGACATCATAGATTTACTCCTTAGATGTTTTCGCTCGGAGACTATTCAATTTTTAAGCTTCTTTCATATCTGCAATATTTTTAATTCCACCCGATAATATGATTTCTTCCACCCATAAAATCAACTATCGAATTTAAATATCACATATATCTCGAACTTTGATTTAATTTTAACATAACAAATACTTTTTTTCAGTTGTATAAATAACTATATAGGCAACTTTTACTATATTAAACTAGCCAGCACCTATATTTTCTAATATTTATAGGTACTGACACCTAATTACTTCTTGATTTTAAAATAAATTTTTAACACTTGTTCTATGCTTTTTCTACTTTTACAGCACAAACTTTGTATTCCGGTATTCTTGCATATTTATCTAATGCAGCATTTGTCAACCAGTTACAGTTTCCATCTGGGAAGTGGAATGGCATCCAAGTTTCACCTGGAGATACTTTTGTTCCAACACGAGCAGTTGTTTCGATTTCACCACGTCTTGAAGAAACTTTTACTCTATCTCCATCTTTAACTCCTATAGCTTCAGCATCTTTTTCATTCATTTCTATAAATGATTTACCAGCTATTTGCATTAAACCTTCAGTTTTACCAGTCATTGCTCTTGTAGTGTAATGATATAGTATACGTCCAGTCATTAATATAATTGGATATTCATCATCTGGCAATTCGGCAGATGGAATGTATTCAGCTGGATAGAACCAACCTAATCCTCTAGTAAATTTACCAACGTGCATTATTGGAGTTCCTGGATGATCTTTAGTTGGGCAAGGCCATTGTAGTCCGCCTTCTCTATCAAGTCTTTCATGGCTTATACCACCAAAGCTTGGAGTTACTGAAGCTATTTCATCCATTATTTCAGCTGAAGTTAAATGAGGTTGTGGATATCCCATTCTATTCATTATGTCTATGAATATATCAGTATCTAATCTCATTTCACCTTCTAATTCTACAGCTTTACGTACTCTTTGAACACGTCTTTCTGTATTAGAGAATGTACCTTCTTTTTCAGCATAACTTACACCTGGTAATATAACGTCGGCATATTTAGCAGTTTCAGTCATGAATAATTCATTCATTACGAAGAAATCTAAGCTTTCTAATGCTTTTATAACGTGGTTAGTATCAGGGTCAGTTACTATTGGGTCTTCACCGAAGATATAAAGTCCTTTAATTTCTCCTTTTATTATAGCAGGGAATACATCTGTTGCATGTTTTCCTGGATTAGGATTTAATTTAGTTCCCCAAGCTTTTTCAAATTTAGCTAATACTTCTGGATTAGAAACTTTTTGATATCCTGGGAAATCTCCTGGCATAGCACCCATGTCACAAGCACCTTGTACGTTGTTTTGTCCACGAAGTGGGTTAACACCACAACCTTCTCTACCTAATTTACCAACTAACATTGCCATATTTGACATTGACATAACACCTTCAGTACCAGTTGAGTGTTCTGTAACTCCTAGACAGTAGATGATTGGAGCTTTGTCAGCTTTAGCATACATTATAGCAGCTTTTCTCAAATCATCTGCATCTATATGACAGATTTCTGCAACCTTTTCTGGAGTATAGTCTTTAACTATTTCTTTTATTTTTTCATAACCTTCAGTACGTTCATTGATGAAGTCCATATCTTGAAGTCCTTCTTCTATGATTACGTGCATAATACCATTAGCAAATGCAACATTTGTACCTGGTTTTAATTTTAGATGTATATCAGCTTTTTTAGCTAAATCTATATCACGAGGGTCAACTACTATAAGTTTACAACCTCTTTGTACAGCTTGACGTATTTGCATACCGACAACTGGATGTGCTTCTTCTGGGTTAGATCCAACTAACATTATAACGTCTGGATTTTTAGTTATATCTTCGATTGGGTTAGTCATCGCTCCTGAACCTAAAGTCATAGCTAAACCAGCAACTGATGCAGAGTGACAAACACGAGCGCAGTTATCTACGTTATTTGTTCCAAATGCACAACGAACTAATTTTTGCATCATGTAGCAATCTTCGTTAGGTGAACGAGAACAAGCAAAACCTGCTAATGCGTCAGAGCCATATTTTCTTTTTATTTCTAAGAATTTAGAAGCTACTAAATCTAATGCTTCGTCCCAAGTAGCTCTTTCAAATTCTCCTGTTTCATGATTTTTGATTAAAGGGTATTTTATTCTTTCTTTTGAATGAACGAAATCGAAACTTCCTGAACGACCTTTAACGCATAGTAAACCTTTATTTGATGGACCATCTGCTGCTTCAACATCAACTATTTTATTATTTTTAACTAATAAATAATATTGACATCCTGTTGCACAGTGTGGACAAGTAGTCAAGACCTTCTTATCTATTTGATATTTACGATAATTCTTTCTTCTCTTCATTGTAAGAGCGCCTGTTGGACATGCTTGAACACAGTTTCCACAAGATTCACAGTTAGTATCTGTTAAATCTACATGGAAAGGAGTTCCTATGGCAGAATCAAATCCTCTTTCCATAGTATCTATTGCTCCACGTCCAACTATCTTATGACAAGTGTTTACACATCTATGGCATAAAATACAAAGGTTTGGATTATATGTGAAGAATGGGTTACTATCATCTATTGGTAATTCAGTTTGTTCACCTTCATAAGTAGTTCTTTCTATGCCATATTCATAACATAAATCTTGAAGTTTACAATCTCCATTTGATGGACAAGAGAAACAATCAGTTTTATGGTTTGATAATAACATGTCTAGAACATTTCTTCTTGCATTTCTTACTTTTTCACTGTTTGTAGTTACAACAAGTCCTTCAGCAACTTGTGCAGTACAAGCAGTTTCCATTTTTGTTCTTCCTTTATTTTCGATTTCTACCATACACATTCTACACGAACCATCTGGTAACAAATCTTTTATATAGCATAAAGTAGGTATTTTAATGCCAACAGATTCTGCAGCATGTAAAATTGATGTTCCTTTTTCAGCCTCTACAGCTTTACCATCTATAGTTAAACGTACCATCTTATTTCCTCCCTTATTTATATAAGAAAATCTAATTTGCTTATATATTATAAAAACTAATTATATATTTTGGGAAAGTATCACAGCATCAAAACTGTGATACAATCCAATATAATTTAGTTTATATAAATTTTCATCGAGTATCTTTAATTTACACTATTTATTTCTAATGTAATAAACTCATGTTTAAGGGTACGTTATTTGCTTTATATATGATACATATAACATACTTTATACTGATTCAACTTTTCTATGCTTTTGTAATTTTAATAGCACATACTTTATATTCTGGTGCTTTTGCAAATTTATCAAGAGCAGCATTTGTCAACCAGTTACAGTTTCCATCTGGGAAGTGGAATGGCATCCAAGTTTCACCTGGAGATACCTTAGTTCCAACAACTGCAGTAGTTTCTATTTGACCACGTCTTGAAGCAACTTTTACTTTATCACCATCTTTAACACCTATGGCTTCAGCATCTGCAATATTCATTTCTATAAATGATTTATTAGCTAGTTGCATTAAACCTTCAGTTCTACCAGTCATAGCTATAGCATTATAGTGATATAATATACGACCAGTCATAAGTATAAATGGATATTCATCATCTGGTAATTCAGCAGATGGAATATATCTAGCTGGATAGAAATATCCAAGTCCTCTAGCAAACTTACCTACATGTAGTATAGGTGTTCCTGGATGATCCTTGCTTGTACATGGCCATTGTAAACTTCCAACTTCATCAAGTCTCTTATGGCTTATACCAGCGAAACTTGGAGTTAATGAAGCCACTTCATCCATTATTTCAGCAGAAGTTAAATAAGGTTGTGGATATCCCATTCTATTCAATAAATCTATGAATATATCTGTATCTAATCTCATTTCTCCTTCTACTTCTACAGCTTTACGTACTCTTTGAACACGTCTTTCTGTATTAGAGAATGTACCTTCTTTTTCAGCGTAACTTACACCTGGTAATATAACATCAGCATATTTAGCTGTTTCAGTCATAAACAATTCGCTCATTACTAAGAAATCTAAGCTTTCTAACGCTTTAATAATATGATTAGTGTCTGCATCAGTTACGACTGGATCTTCTCCAAATATAAATAGACCTTTTACGTCTCCTCTTATGGCAGCTGGGAATACTTCAGTTGCTTTTATACCAGGTTTTGGATTTAATTTAACTCCCCAAGCTTTTTCAAATTTAGCTAATACTTCTGGATTATCAACTTTTTGATATCCTGGGAAATCTGTAGGCATAGCACCCATATCACAAGCACCTTGTACGTTGTTTTGTCCACGTATTGGGTTAACACCGCAACCTTCTTTTCCTAATTTACCAACTAACATTGCCATATTAGACATTGACATAACACCTTCTGTACCAGTTGAGTGTTCAGTAACACCTAAGCAGTACATGATTGGGGCTCTGTCAGCTTTAGCATACATTCTTGCTGCTTTTCTTAAATCATCAGCATCTATATTGCATATTTCAGCAACTTTTTCTGGAGTATAATCCTTAACTATTTCCTTAAGTTCTTCGTAACCTTCAGTACGAGAATTTATAAAATCTAAATCTTGAAGTCCTTCTTCTATAATTACATGCATTATACCATTAGCAAATGCAACGTTTGTACCAGGTTTTAATTTTATATGTATATCAGCTTTTTTAGCTAAATCTATATCACGAGGATCTACTACTATAAGTTTAGTTCCATTAGCAACAGCTTGACGTATTTGCATACCGATAACTGGATGTGCTACTTCTGGGTTAGATCCAACTAACATAATTAAATCTGATTTCCCTGTTGTATCTGCTATTGTGTTAGTCATGGCTCCTGAGCCTAGTGTCATCGCAAGACCTGCGACAGTTGGAGCATGTCAGACACGAGCACAGTTATCTACGTTGTTGTTGCCAAATCCACAACGAACTAGTTTTTGCAACATGTATATATCTTCGTTTGTTGAACGAGAGCATGCAAAACCAGCTAACGCATCTGTTCCATAATTTTTCTTTATATCTAAGAATTTTGTTGCTACTAAATCTAATGCTTCATCCCAAGTAGCTCTTTCAAATTCTCCTGTTTCCTTATTTTTTATTAAAGGATATTTTATTCTATCTTCTGAGTGAACGAAATCAAAACTTCCTGAACGACCTTTAACACATAATAAACCTTTATTTGATGGACCATCTGCTGCTTCAACATCAACTATTTTATTATCTTTAACTAATAAATAATATTGACATCCTGTAGCACAGTGTGGACAAGTAGTTAAGACTTTCTTATCTACTTGATATTTACGATAATTCTTTCTTCTCTTCATTGTAAGAGCACCTGTTGGACATGCTTGAACACAGTTTCCACAAGATTCACAATTAGTTTTTTCCCAATCTACATCAAATGGTGTTCCTATTTTTGAATCGAATCCTCTTTGCATAGTGTCTATTGCTCCACGTCCTACTATTTTATGACAAGTATTTACGCATCTATGACATAAAATACAAAGATTTGGATTATATGTAAAGAATGGGTTAGTGTCGTCTATTGGTAATTCAGTTTGTTCTCCTTCATAAGAAGTTCTTTCTATACCGTATTCAAAACATAATTCTTGAAGTTTACAATCCCCATTTGATGGACATGAGAAACAATCAGTTTTATGATTTGATAATAACATGTCTAGAACATTTCTTCTTGCATTTCTTACTTTTTCACTGTTTGTAGTTACAACAAGTCCGTCAGCAACTTTTGCAGTACAAGCAGTTTCCATTTTAGTTCTGCCCTTGCTTTCTATTTCTACCATACACATTCTACAAGAACCATCTGGTAATAAATCTTTTATATAGCAAAGCGTAGGGACTTCAATTCCAACGCTTTCAGCTGCATGTAAAATACTAGTTCCTTTTTCAGCTTCAACTTGGATTCCATCTATAGTTAATTTAACCATACTATTTCCTCCTTAAATTATTATTTTTGTCAAATTTTAATTCGTCTAATCATTAAATTTTATTAATCTATCATATTATTAAATTTAAAATATATTTAATTTTTTTTATTTATTTTTCGTATCATATTATCTTATAATTATTTTTTATAAAATTGTTTTTTATTATGGAATTTTATATTTGTAAATATGTCTATTCAACATATACAGCATCAAATTTACATCCTTCAAGACAAGCACCACATTTAATACATTTAGTAGTATCGATTTCGTGTGGTTGTTTCTTTTCACCAGTTATAGCACCTACTGGACAATTTCTTGCACACTTAGTACAACCTTTACATTTATCTGGATCAATTTTGTAAGATTTTAATGCTGAACATACGTGAGCTCTACATTTTTTATCAATTATATGTTCTTCATATTCATCTCTAAATAAGTCTAATGTACTTATAACTGGAAGTGGAGCACTCTTACCAAGACCACATAGAGACATAGTTTTTACTGTATTTGCAGTTTCTTCTAGTTTATCTAAGTCTTCTAAAGTACCTTTTCCTTCAGTTATCTTTTCTAAGATTTCAAGCATTCTCTTAGTTCCTATACGACATGGAGTACATTTACCACAAGATTCTCTTTGAGTGAAACTCATGAAGAAACGTGCAACGTCAACCATACAACTGTTTTCATCCATTACAACAAGTCCACCAGAACCCATTATAGCGTTTAATTTTTTAACTGAGTCGAACTCTAATGGTAAATCTAAATGTTTTTCAACTAGACATCCACCAGATGGTCCACCTATTTGAACAGCCTTAAATGGAACACCGTCTTTAACACCGCCACCTATATCGTAGACGATTTCTCTTAAAGTAGTTCCCATTGGAACTTCTATTAATCCTGTATTATTAACGCTACCTGTTAAGGCAAATGCTTTAGTACCTGGGCTTCCTTCTGTACCAATTGTTCTAAACCAATCAGCACCATTTACAATTATCATAGGAACGTTTGCATATGTTTCAACGTTGTTTAATACTGTAGGTTTTTCAAATAAACCTTTTTCAGTAGTACGAGGTGGTTTAACTCTTGGCATACCACGATTACCTTCAATAGAAGCAGTTAATGCACTACCTTCACCACAGACGAAAGCTCCTGCACCTCTATTTATATGTAATCTGAAACTAAAGTCAGTTCCTAATATATTATCTCCAAGTAGTCCACATTCTTCAGCTTGTGCTATTGCTATTTTCAAACGTTGAACTGCTAATGGGTATTCTGCACGGACATATATATATCCTTCTGAAGCACCTACTAAGTAAGCACCTATCATCATACCTTCAATCATCTTGTGAGGGTCACCTTCCATGATACTTCTGTCCATGAATGCACCTGGGTCACCTTCATCTCCATTACATACTACGTATTTTTCAGGTCCTGGTTGTTTTGCAACACTTTCCCATTTCTTACCAGTTGGGAAACCAGCACCACCACGACCTCTAAGTCCAGATTTCAACATTTCGTTTAATCCTTCTTCTTTAGTCATGTCGAATAAAACCTTTTCCAAACCTTTATATCCACCAACTGCTATGTATTCTTCTATATGTTCTGCATCTATATGACCACAGTTTTTAAGAACTATACGAGTTTGTTTTTCATAGAAAGGTATAGATTCTTGGCTTATATAAGATTTACCATTTTGTTTGTAAACTAATCTGTCTATTACATTTTTGTTTAATATTGTTTCATTATAGATTTCTTCACAATCTTCAAGTTGAACTTTTACATAAAGTATATTTAAAGGTTCAATTCTCATTAAAGGTCCCATTTCACAGAAACCATGACATCCACTTTTCTTAACTTCTGGATGTGGAACATGTCCTTCAAGTGTTACATCTACATTGTCGTTGTCTCCAACTAACTCTTTCATTTTTTCGTATATTAATTGTGATCCACTTGATATACAACCAGTACCTCCACAAATTAATATACGTATAGGAGTTGCGTCAATTTTCGCTTTTGCTTCTTTACGAATAGCTTCTAATTGTTCTCTATTTTCTATTCTTTTCATATTATTCGCACTCTCCTTTTTTAAGCTCTTCAATTATTTCTATTGCTTTGTCTGGAGTCATCTTTGGATGTACTTTGTCATTTACAGTCATGACTGGAGCAAGACCACAAGCACCTAAACATGATACTATTTCTATAGTAAATAGCATATCATCAGTTGTATTTTTTCCATTACCTAAACCTAGATGTTTTTGTAATGCTTCTCTTACTGGAACTGATTTACGTACGTGGCATGCTGTACCATCACATACTTTAATAACATATTTTCCTTTTGGATCAAAAGAAAAGTTTTCATAAAATGTTGCAACGCTGTATGCTTTTGCTAGTGGTATTCCTAATTTATCTGCAATATAAGAAAGTAATTCTCCTGGCAAATAACGATACTCAGCTTGCACATCTTGTATAACTGGAATCAAAGAACTGGCTTTAGGGTCATGAACTTTGATAATTTCATCTGTCTTGTCATAATAAGACTGATCTAGCATATTGTCCCCCTCCTTAATTATTTAGAAATAGACTCTTGCGAATTAAATAATTTGTTGAATTTACAATAATAAGCAAAATTTATATCAAAGAGATTCCCCCACTTATACTACAATTTAGTTAGCAAATAAAAAACAGAATAAGGAGGAAAACTCTATGATAACTTTAAAAAATCAATCAACTTTTAATAATTTTTCAATATTATATTCCAAGGCTACGCCTAGTTTCTTTTATCTTTTTGAAAAATATATTCAATTACATAATATTATTCCAGAATCTGTTAAACAAAAGTATTATTCAACCGTAGGTTCAAAAAGAAAATATTCTTTAACTTCTATGATTAAATTCTTTATTTTAAAAAACATTTTAGGTATTTCAACATTCTCTACTCTTTTAAGATTTCTATCTCTTTCTAAAGAATTGAGAGATTTTTGTGAGTTTGATGATCTTCCTCATGCATCTCAAATATCTAGATTTTGTACAAGGTTTTCTAAAGAAGTTAATCAAATTCTTCATGTTTTAGTAGAAATAACACAACCTATGTTAAAGGAAATTGATCCCTTTTTATCATCAATTTTAATATCTGATACTACTGGATTTGAGGTATATGTTAAGGAAAATAACCCTAAATTCTATGCCAATTTACTTAGAATAAGTAAAAATTTTGGAAAATTAAATGACATAGAAAATTTTAATCCAGAAAAATATGCACAATCTCAATATCCTAAATATGCTTATGCAAATCCTGAAATTCATTTATCTTATCTCAATTCACACTTTGGATTTTTTGTTAAAAGCAATATTGTAACAGACGGTTTAGGAATTATACGTCATATTGATTTTTATGATGAAGAAATGGATTTTTCACTTAATCCAAATTCAGCCAAGGACAAATATGATTCAAAAACTCTAATTCCTGTATTAGAAAATTATTTTTCTTTGCACCCAGAGTATAAATATAAATATTTTCTTGGTGATGCAGGCTTTGATTCTTGTGACAATTATGAGTACTTAATCAAAGATAAAAATATAAGTCCAATAATACCTTTAAATCCGCGAAATCAAAGTAATTTACCTAAACCAAACTTTACTCCCGAAGGGATTCCAACTTGCCCTCATTATTCTACACTAGAAATGAAGTTTGATGGAATCACTAGAGAAAAAGGACGTTCAGATCGTCTAAAGTATATTTGCCCTAAATCTAAAAAGTATAAAATTGATGGCCATACGGCCTATAAAGTAAGTTGTAATAATCGTTGCACTAAATCCAAATGTGGAAGAATTGTTCAAATTTGTATAAATAGTAATTATCGATTAAATACTCCTGTTCCTAGAAATACTCAACGTTGGAATGATTTATATAAAATTAGAACAATTTGTGAAAGAACTATATCTCAACTTAAAATATGTTTTAATTCAAAGTATTCATTTATTAGAAATACTAACTCTATGAAAACAAATATTTTATTTGCAGCAATTACACAACTTGTTACTGTCATTTTAGCTTATAAATCAAATGATTTTTCAAAAATCAAATCGATAAAATCTCTAATTGCATAATCTAAAAAAATACTATTTTAATAGTTTTATTTGTGCTGCGCAAATTTAATAATTTTAAAATTATTAAAAGTTCATTGATGCTTATTCTTATAAATTTGTAAAATTATAAATTAATTCTGCAAGACCCTATATTTAGAAAAAATATTTTTAAATATAATATTTCCACATACCATTATATTAGTCCAAATCTCCGATAAATTTCTACAATTTAAAAAAAATTTTATATAAAAATTTTTTTAAATTGCAATATCAAATTGAACTATTTTTTCTGTGATATTAAAAATACACCTGAAATCAATTTGACAATAACCACATAAGCGTAGCTTTGAATTTTGGAAGTTTAATGCTTTTCAGCCTTTACGAAACTTCTAAAA
>NZ_JAXEWM010000133.1:0-6409 GCF_034113885.1 Intestinibacter sp. | reverse complement strand
AAAAGTAAAATGAAAGACTAATTTCGGATATTTCGTTGGAGAAGAAGGCGCAAACTCAAACGACGATGTTCTACTTCACAAAAGACTTCTAAACAAACACACAGTAGAGGTCGGCGATGAAGTTGAGGTATTTATATATATGGACTCAGAAGGTAGACTTTCTGCCACTTTAGAATACCCAAAGGCAAAGCTAGGCGACGTCGCTTACCTAAAGGTAGTAGCCCACACTAAAATAGGAAGCTTTGTAGATGTAGGTCTTCCAAAGGATATCCTAGTTCCTTTCAAACAACAAACTTTTGAAATGACTAAGGGACAAAGATACCTATTCTATATATACCTAGATAAAACTGGAAGACTAGCCGCTACAACTGATATCTTCCCATATTTATCAACAAAACACGACTACAAAGTCGGCGATACAGTAGATGGAATCGTGTACGGCTTCCAAACAAACAACACAGCAATGGTATGTGTCGACAACAAATACGATGCAGTAATCCTAAACAACGAATACTTCACAGAACTAAAAATAGGCGACAAACTAGAAAATCTAAGAGTCATAAAAATTTACGAAGACGGCAAACTAGGTCTATCTCCAAGAGGCGAAAGAGCAGAAGAGCTAGACTCACTAGAAAAAGCCATAATGAGCTACCTAGAAGGAAACGACGGCTTCATGAGATTTAACGATAAATCATCTCCTGAAGAAATCAAAACAGTCTTCAACTCTAGCAAGAAAAACTTCAAAAGAGCCCTTGGAGTTCTAATGAAGAAAAACCTTATAACTCAAGACGAAAGCGGATGCCACAGAGTTTAATAAGCCCTCTTATAAATTCTGATAAAACTCACAAAGCTTGCTTACAAAAGGCTATCGAAAAAACTCGATAGTCTTTTATAATGCACCACAAAAACCTAGACTATATAGTTTTATAAAGATCCTCTCTATCCAATCCTAATTTCTCCAGAGTAAGCCCATCTCTGTAAAAATCAGTCTGAAGCATACTCGATGCAAGCACAATTATAGCATCGATATTAGGAGTCTTAACACCTAAAGCTTTACCTAAATCAGACCAAAAGACAAGCCCTGTAGATATATCCTCAGTAAAATAACGAGATGTCACACTAGTAGGCCCCTTTATCTGTGTAAAAACCTCACTCGTATTAAAATGCTCTTGTAGACTCTTATCGTCATCAGAGAAATATCCTCTGTTTTGTCTAGCTTCCAAAGCACCCTCTACCTCAAAACCAAGTGCTCTAGCCAACTCCATTCTTTCCTTTTCTACAGCCTTCAAAACATTTACTGTATGCTCTGTTATCCCTTCTCTATACAGCCAAAACTCACCATTAGAAAAATCGATCCTTCCCGCGTTTAATAAAGCTGGTCCAGGATGAACCTCAGGGTTTCCATTTTCTAAATTTATCTGTAAAATATTTTTAGCAGGCACAAAGCAGTCGTATAATTTACTACATACCTCAAATACCTCCTGATTATATCTAGATGGATAAGCCGCCAAAAATACCTTCTTTACTCTCAAGTACATCTCTACTCTTGCAGACTCTACAATCGCCCTAGTTCCATATGTCAACGTATTAGTCTCAGCTATCTTGAAGCTCTTATCTATGCCCATTTGCCTTGCCTCGTTTACAAATCTAACTGGAGCCATAGATGCTGCACTATTTACAAGTATTATTTGATCCTCATCTACCACAGGTGCAAGTATTCTCGCAAAATACTCTATAGCAACCCCTGGCGCCACTATCATAATTACCTCAGCTCCGTCTATAACTTCATTTATATCCTTGCTTATTAAATCTATCTTTACAAATTTACCCTCTACATCCTTATTATATCCAACAATATCGCCTTCACAAAAATACACTCCGCCTTGCTCCTTTATAAAATCCAAGTTCTTTGAAAAACGATCTGATTCAAACAAACTGACCTCAAATCCTCTATCCTTCAAATCTGCACAGGCAGTAATCCCTCCATTACCTGCTCCAATAATCGCTACCTTCATGTCAAAACCTCCTAAATGCTAACTTTATTATGCCTATAAATTATCTTTCTGTCTTATTATCTCGCCTTTTATTTCTTAACTATATTATTGACAAGATTTTTTATTTTAATCAATTTTTGCAAAATATTTTTTATAAAAATCGATTTTAAATCGACAAACGGCACAGTTAATATATTCTATTTTTTTGAACTTTATATGTATTTTGACTAGAAATATAAATTATTTCAAAACAAATATTTAATTTTTATCTATTTTATATTTACATATAAAAAAGCTTCCCCTATGATACTAATTTATCGTATCAATAAAGGAAGCATTTTTATCTATTTCAACAAGTCATTTACACTCTTTGAGCCATTTGGATATTGTGAATAAACAGTATATTCATTTCCAGCTTTATCCTTGTAAATCACATACGCTGCAGCTGTAATTTGTGTATCAAATTGAGCTCTATTTATATTTATTAAAGTTCCCAAATATGTTACATAATTTTGTTCTTCATTTACTTCATAATTGACTTTACCTACAGATCTAGCGATTTTTGGAGTATTTAGTGTTAATGATTCTCCTTCTGGTAATAATTTAACTGGAAGTATTATAGTTCCCTTTTCAACTATTTCATCGCCATCATCGTAAATCTTTGTACCAAATCTTATGCCACTCTTATCGTCTACTACTGCTTTGACTTGGGCTCCAAGCATTTTGACATGTGCCCATTTAGCTTTGTAAGTTACGTCTTTAGTATATGTAGCCCCTGATTTATATTCTGTAGTTATATCATCAGTATCTTCATACCAACCAACAAAAGTATATCCATCCTTAGTTGGTGCTTCTGGTGTATAGTTCAATTTGCCTTCTGAATCTACAGCTCTCTTTATCACTTGATCTCCATTATCTGGGTTGAATTTTACAATATTTTCTGCGTCTACTGACTCACCCTTTGGAACTGTATATGTCTTGTCAACTGTTCCATTTCCATCAATATCAACCTCAAGAACCATATCTTCTGTAGAAACTGGTTTAGTCCATATAACTGTGTTTTCAGTTATTGGAACATCTTCAATTGTTGTCTCACTTTGCAGTTCATCATCTGAATTATAGTAGCGTACAGCATAATCCATCGTACCTTCGCCAGTGCCATCTAGAACAACATTGTAATCATCGCTCTTATCTAAACAAAGCATTTTTATATCATCGTTTTGTCCTATAATATCAAGTCTACCAAAAGAAGATGATATATCAAGCCATGATGCTGATGAATCTAATACTTCTCCATTTGACTCGACATTTACATCGACTGGACAAGCCACACGAAGAACCATATAGTCAGATCCTTGTGGTTCTTGACTTAATGTTTGGTCGTCTGATAAAGTGCTAGTTCCATCTGTAATTTGTAATTTTTCTTTTATCCATTCTATTGTTTTAGCTTTTCTAACAATTTGAGTATGGTTTCCATCAGCAAAACAATATCTATCCTCAGGCAATCTCTTAACTGCTTGACTCATTGTTGATGAAATATATGGTACTGTACCATCGCCTTTTGTCTCATATTTTAAATCTTCTTCATAAAGTATCTTGGTTACATCATCGCTTTTGTTAAATACAATAGATGTTATAGTCTTTTGGTTTGTACCAATTAAGAAATAAGCCCTATCGTAATCTAATAGATTATTATATCCCGTACTTCCTTTAATAGCTTCTTGGAAAATTAGACCAGCATCGTACTTTTCTTTGAATATATTTTTACATATAGTTTTATACTCATCAAATGAAATCGCTTCTTCAACTGGTATACCTTTTTTATACATAGCAACCCTTGAAACATAATTTTTTGAAGGTACTAGCTCTGCAGCAGTAGTTATTTTTGTTTTTGTTTGCTTAGTTAATCCACCTACAAGCCCTAATGCAAAATCACCTAAAACATCTCCTGCTTTACTATCAGTCAAAATAAAATTATCGTCATCCGCTAAAATATCCCAGTTCTGCATCTTATTTATTATACCTGGGGCTCCCTCATAAGGAGTTCCACAAGTTATGATTTTATCTACCTTGTCTTCAGACTTATACTTAGACATATAGCTAGATGCAACTATTCCTCCCATAGAATGGCATACTAAATCTACTTTATCCGTATTTAATTCATTTATAAACTCTCTCAATTTATCAGCACTATCTAAATTACTTTCCATCCAGTTGTAGCCGAAAAAGTAAACAGGTCTATCAGTAGAATCACATAATGTATCTATAAGATTTTTATAAACGTTTCGTGCACCATACTCTCTATACTCTATCCCAAAAGAATTTTCATGTTCTTTTAGAAGTTGTTGATTTTGAGGCGGCTTAACATATACTTTTCCCAATAAATCATTAGATAAACCAACAAGAGAATCAGCACTTCCTACTATATCATCAACACCTACTTGTGGATCCCATATAACGGTACTTTTATCGTAGTCAAGTTCATATGCAGAAAATAATCTAGTTCCCATAACTCCAGGAAGTACTATAATAGGATCATCATCTGCAGTTTGCTCATATGAATTTAAAACGTTAACTGTACAAGTTACTGTAATTCCATCTGATGTTTCTCCAGTAATAGTACATGTTCCTGTTTTATCAAAAGTCTTAATTCGTAAATTTATAGTTATATCGTATATATCTGATGATTCATTTAAATAATTTGTAGCACAATTTATCTTAGCTACACTCTCATCGCTACTTGTCCATGTTATCTCATCTGTACTAATAGTTCTAGAGAAAAATTTCACATCTATACCACAAGTCGAGCTAGTATAAAAATTATAGCTATCCCTTTCTATTTGCATACACGTACCAAAGGCAGAATCATCTATATACTTATAAGGAATACTATGATCTATAGCATAAGTTTCTGATACAGAATCTTTATAAACATACATTGTCAAATTTGTACAACCATCAAATACAATATCACTGTAAGAATCGCCTATTTCAACTATAGTCTTTGGCATATATATTTCCTTCAAATTAGTACATCCTTGGAATGCATCATCGTCTATGTTTGTAACACCTTGGTATAATTTGATACTAGTCAATGACTCACATCCTTGGAATGAAAGTGAAGGTATACGTGTTATATTTTTAGGAATTACTATACTAGTCAAGCTCTTGCAATAGCGAAATGCTTCTCTATCTATTTCAGTTAATCCCTGTGGTAAAATTACACCATTTAAGCTAGAGCAATTAGAAAAAGCACCTGCGCCTATACTTTTCAAAGTCTCAGGTAAATCTATTGTTTCTAGTGATGTACACAGATAAAAAGCAAAATTTCCTATACTCTCTAAACCCTCTGGCAAATGTATTCCATTCAAATTATAACATCCATTAAATGCAGATCTTCCTATAGTTTCAATAGTACTTGGTATATTAACTTGCTTTAATCCATAACATGAACTGAACATGCCAAGCGGTATTTCAGTTAATCCTTCAGGAAGTGTCGCCTTATACAAACGGTCACATCCAGTAAACACATTTTCTCCTATAGTTTTAATAGTGTCTGGTACAGTAACAACTAATATATCACAATCATAAAATGCACGCTCACCTAAATTTTCTAAATTATTTGGTAATTTAACATCTCTTAATCTATCACACTTATAAAACGCATAATCTCCTATACTAGTTACACTTTGTGGTATACTTGTATTCACTAAATCAAAACATCCATTAAATGCATAATTTCCTATGTTCACCAAGCTATTTGGCATTGTAACATTCTCTAAGGTTTCACATGCTGAAAATGCATACGATCCTATTTCTGTGACTCCATCTGGTATCACAACAGTAACTAATGTACTAGATTCTGCAAATGCAGCTTCTCCTATTATTTTTACATCCTTTCCATCGATAGTAGAAGGAATAATTACTTCATCAGCATTTCCTGTATACTTAGTTATAGATACACCGCCATCTACATCAGTATATTCAAAATCTCCAGAAGCCGTACTCTCCGCCACAGTACTGACCTCATCTTCTGCTGAAGCTAAATTGAAACTATTTACAACTGATTGATAAATCCCCTCCATATCCGCAGTCTGTGCATAAGATATAATCTCGCCTAGACCACAATTAAATACAAATGAAATTGTAATTGCAAAGATTATTGCCTTCTCAAACCACCTTCTCATTTAAATCCTTCCCCCTTTCAAAAAAAATTATACCTATTTTACAAAAAAATTTATTTTTTATAACACATAGGAAATTATATTCATTTTCAAATTGTTAATAAATATAATTTCCGTATATGTGTTTCAAAAAAATCTACATTATAGATCTTTAGGATAGAGATTTTTTTACAATTTTATGTTATAAGTATAATTTAATTTTGTGGTTAAAACAATATTTTCCAAATTTAA
>NZ_JAXEWM010000132.1:0-5248 GCF_034113885.1 Intestinibacter sp. | reverse complement strand
TTAAACATAATACGGAAATAATAACCTTGGAATTCCATTTTTTCAATTGATAAAATCATACTTAGATTATAGCTGTATTTCAGTCTATATCTTAATTTGATGATAGTACTTATTAAATATTGTTGTCAACAAAATTTACTTAAAATTAAAATTTTTTCTATTTTTTCCAATTTCTTTTATTTTATATTTTTGTGTGTATATTTTTATGATATAATAATAAAAATAATATTTTTTTAAAATAAAGAAATCAGAAATTTTTAGAATAAGGAGAAATAAAAAATCATGCAAGTAAAAGAAATTGATTCAAATTTAAATAGAGAATCTAGTAATAAGCATTATGTTAAAAGCAAATATGAAGCTATAGTAAATGAATCTATAAATACAGACGACTTATATACAATAAATACATTTGACAATCAACTTATAATTGAAAATGCCTCACTAAATGATGCATATAACTTTTTCAAATCAAATAGATGCATTTACACATTTCTTTCTCTTTTATACATAAAAAAAGTAATTAAGGTTCACAACGATAAATTATATATGTATAATGAAGAATTTAATTATTGGCAGGTTGAAAAAAACAACAACAAGCTTTTAGCGAAAATACGAGAGTTTTTAGAGAAGGAATACGACATTAAATTTAAATATTTAGAGCTTTTGGGTATCTCTATAAATTCAAAATTAAGTATATTAGTAAGAGATTTGAAAATAGATAAAAAATTCAATATGACAGATTTAGAATTCAAAAACTTCATGGATACTAATTCATACTGGATAAATTTCAAAAACTGCTCTTATAATATAGAAACAAATGAAATTATAACAGATAGCAGACAGCGAAAGGAATTGTTTTTCGACAGCTATATCGACGCAAATTACATAATCGGCAAGGATCTCTATTTGGACACTGAGAACCTTAAATATTTTTTCCATTTTTATTTAACTTCATTAAATAGTAATGAGGATAAATTACTTCAATTAGGACAGCATTTAGTTTACTCTATCCTCACTAAAACACGTAAAAGAAAAGCAAAGCAAATATTATTTATGGTAGGAGAACACGATGTTGGTAAGAGCTGCTTAATTGATTTATTTTCAAGCTATTTTCCTGAAGAAGCTGTGAAGCATATACCTCCGACTAAATTTGGCTCAGATGTCTCAAAGGCGAATCTTTTAAAGGCTCGATTTAATACTGTGCACGAGGTTTCATCACAAAGAGTTATACCTATTTCTGAATTTAGTAAAACAGTTTGGATAAATTCCGACCAAGCTATAGTAAATGGTGTAGTTTATACAGGGGACTATATGCAATTGCATCAAGTATATGCCAGCAATAGCTTTTTTAAGGTGTCTAACGAATACGATCCAGAAGATTATTTATCTAAAATAAATTTTTTAATTATCGATGGAAGACCGGCAGAGAAAATAATTAATTTATCTCAAAAGCTAATATCAGAAAAGGATTATATTATTAGCTTTTTCTTAAATTTAAAGGTATATAACCTTTTAAAAAACAACGACTTTAACTTTATAGAGCTAGAAGATGCCATAGAATTTAAGTACGATATAGATGCCAAATACGAAAATTATATTTTAAGAAAGAAACAAAAAGAAGAAAAAGATACCGACTACAATATGCTAGACTATGGACTTACTCAATTTTTCGATAAAAAGGTAGAATACTTTAATTATGATGATATAAGAGATAATTTAATCAAAAAAAATCTAGCTTCTATAATAAAGGAATTTCAAAGAAAGTCAGTCGACTATAGAGTTCATTTAGAGGATTTATACCACGAGTATGTGAGTTACTGCCATGAAAGGGATATTGAATATTTTAATGTACAATCCTCTTTTAAGAAAAGAATAGAAAAAATTTATAAAAATAATATAATCATCGAAAGCAAGTTAAAAACAGGTAAAAAAACTATAAATTATGAGGGATCTTATAAACGAATTTTCGATACTCAGAGTAAGATTATGATTTATAAGAAGTTTAAGGATAAGATTACTGGTAAAAATCAAATTGGTTATATTGGTATTAGGATTAAACGATAATACACTAAAAGTGTATAAGTAGAAATAAATTTTCTCTTATACACTTTATCTTACACTCTCTTTTTTACTTTAATCATTTTTTCCTAAATCATATATTATTGCATTATCAATTGAATTCAATACAAATGGCGAGTGAGTTGTTACTATAAACTGTATATTTGGAAAAAAGCTAACAAAAAATGGTAATATCTTATTTTGTAGCTCAACATATAAGTTAGCTTCTATGTTATCTATTAATACAATACCCTCTGTATCAAATTCATAATCTCTACATATAATAGATCTATTTTTATTTATTCTTAAAATTAAATCACATAATATACTTAAAACTGAAGAATATCCATCTGATAATTCATCGAATCCATATGGCTCTCTATTATCTTGAAGTATTTTAAAAGTATAATTTCTATAATCAAATTTCAATTTTATACTATCATCATCTAATATAGTTCTCATAGCATTTTCAAATTTATCAAACCAATTATCTATATTCTCTACTACTTCCATATCTTCTTCATTTCTCGCAAATGACTGTTGTGCTTTTAAATCAACTAAATATTTAAGAAATAATTTGCTTGGATTTTCATCAAAAGTATATGTATTTTTTAATTTTACTCTTTGAACTCCTGTTGGTGTTTCAAAATCTATAGATCTACTTGAATTGTAATACCCTAAGATAAATTTACCTTGTTTATATAAAGAACGTAATAAATTTTTATCGTTTAGATTAAATTTAATATCTATTTCATATGAACCATTTTTATTTATATCTTCAATTATAAATTCTAAATATTTTTTTATAGTTTCTATTAATGCAGTTTTACCTGATCCATTTATTCCAGTTAAAATTAAATGCTTCTGTTCTTTGTCACTTAAGTCTATTTTTATATTTTTCAAATGCCTTATTTTTTCTATATAAATCTGTTTAATAAAATGCTTGTTCAAATTGTTTCTCCTTTATCATTAAGTATAAAAAACTCCCGCTTTATACGGGAGTAATTAATATCAATCTCTAACATATAATATGTTTTCTTTTGATATTATCCAATATTAATATCAGCTACAGAATACAAAGCAGCCTTACCACTAAGCTTCACTCTATCGCCGTCCATAGTGCAGTAAAGTGTTCCGCCTCTTCTAGAAGCTTGGTAAGCAACTATACTGTCCTTATCCAATTTATTTATCCAATATGGAGCGATATGACAATGACCTGAGCCGCATACTGGATCTTCAATAATGTTTAACTTAGGTGCGAAACTACGTGATACACAATCTACATCCTTGCCTGCTGCAGTTACATGTAACAATAATCCATCTATTGCCTTCAATTTATCCATATCAGGTTTTAATTCTCTGACTGTTTTTTCGTCGTCAAATAAACAAAGTAAATCTCTTCCCATATACGCTTCTGTTGGTCTAGCTCCCATTGCATCGACCATTGCATCAGTTATTTCAACTGGTTTTAAATCATATGCAGGGAAATCAAGTTCGTATAAGTCACCTTTTTTATTTACTATTAAGTCGCCGCTCATTGTAGAGAATGTAACTGTTTTTAAGTCAGCTTCTACATAGTTCATAATTACATAAGCACTAGCCAATGTCGCATGGCCACATAAGTCTATTTCTCCTCCTGGTGTGAACCAGCGTAATTTATATTTATCGCCTTCTTTTACAGTGAATGCTGTTTCTGAAAGGTTGTTTTCTACAGTAATACTCATCATTGTTTCTTCTGGAAGCCAAGCATCCATTACACATATTGCTGCTGGATTTCCTCCAAATACTTTTTCACTAAATGCATCTACTACATATTGTTTCATATTATAGGTCCCCCTTTTTAAATATATTATCTATAATATAAGGTTATCATCTCAAATCTTCCAAAACAATATTAAAAGCGTATGGCATTCAATTTTGTTTAATAAATATTATAGATGCTTTCTGATTCTAATAATTGTTTCAATATAATCAGGCCTTTTTCGAGCTCTTCAATGCTAGAAGTCGATGTGACTGCTAATCTCACGGCATTTACCGGTTTTTCCTTGCCTACAATAAATTTATTTGCTGAATAGATTCTAACTCCTTTTTTATAAGCGAGATTTTCAAACTCTAGAGCATCAAATTTTTTAGGTAAAATAAACCATTTAAATATGCAATTTTCATCGCCTATTAGGTTGTACTCTCCTAGATATTTTTCGACTAATGCGTTTCTCTCTCTAGTCGAAGCTCTATGTCTATCCATCAACTTATAGATAGATTTAGAAACTATCATCCTAGATGCTATTTCCAGCATGAATGGAGACACCGTTATATTCATGTTGTATAAAGCGTTGAATAAATCCTTTTTGTACTTCAATGGAGATACTATATATCCCAATCTAAGTCCAGGTGCTACAGTTTTTGATAAGCTATATATGTAAATCACATTATCTGGTGCATAGCTTGCGACTGATTTTCTAGGTTCTTCCAATAAAAAGCTGTAGATAGAATCCTCTATTACTATTAGATCCTTTTCCACCGCGACCCCTGCTATCATTTTTCTGCATTCGTCACTCATTATGTGGGTCGTAGGATTTTGGTAGTCTGGTATGATGTAAAGCCCTTTTATGCCGTTACTGAAAACTTATAAAAATCTATAAAAAATTATAAAATTTTATGTTTCATTCCTTTTTCAACGTATCTGCTTTTACTATAAATAAATTCACAGCTACTTACATTTGATATAATACTCCAAAGGCTTAAATTCCCGACTAACGTATCGGTACATATCAATAGTGTTGTTTAGGTAACTAAGCTATTGATTTTCCGTAATTCATAAGGTTTATACTTGCATTCTTGTCTCTATCAATTATAGTGTTACATTTTTCGCATTTATAAATCCTATCACTAAGCTTCAAATCATTTTTTATTACCCCACAGCATGAACATATTTTACTACTTGCGTAAAATCTATCTGCAACTATAAATTTAATATTATTCCATAGAGATTTGTACTCTATTTGTCTATAAAATTTATAAAAGCATTGTTCTGCTACAGCTTCTGATAAATGCTTATTTCTCATCATACCTCTTACATTTAAATCTTCTAAAACAATAAATTTTGGTTTTCGATTTATTATTTCAGTAGTTACTTGATGTAAATAATTATGACGAATATTTGTTAATCGGTGATTAAGTTTTAATAATT
>NZ_JAXEWM010000131.1:0-57984 GCF_034113885.1 Intestinibacter sp. | reverse complement strand
CATTTAATACCTTCACTGTAGAAGAAATTTCAAAGGTCGACCATTTATACGGAAAATCAGAATGGGTGAAAAAGAACGTTGGTGTGTATGCAGTAGCAGAACCGTGTGCACATTTACTTAGTGAAGGAAATATGATTATTGAAAAACAAAAATATACTGGAATAACATTTTCGGCAGGGAGAGTGAACAAATGATATACGTTATAGGAATAGGACCTGGATGTAGAGATTTAATGACACAACAGGCAATAGCAGCAATGGAAGATGCAGAGGTTATAGTTGGATATAAAACTTACATAAAATTAGTAGAAGAATTTATAAAAGACAAAGAAGTAGTTCAAAATGGAATGAGAAAAGAAGTAGACAGATGCCAAGATGCTATCGACATAGCTAAAACTGGCAAAAAAGTTGCTGTAATAAGTAGTGGAGATGCTGGAATCTACGGAATGGCAGGTCTTATACTTGAATTAATAACTAAACAAAATTTAGATATACCAGTTAAAGTAGTACCAGGGGTTACTGCTAGTATAGGAGCAGCTGCTGTATTAGGAGCGCCTATAATGCACGACTTCTGTCATATAAGCTTAAGTGATTTAATGACACCATGGGAAGTAATAGAAAAAAGACTTAGATTAGCTGCAGAAGCTGATTTTGTAATCTGTCTATACAACCCAAGAAGTAAAGGTAGAAGTGAACATCTAGCAAAAGCATTTAAAATAATGGGAGAATTTAAAGATGGTTCAACTCCTGTAGGAATAGTAAAAGATGTAGGAAGAGCAGATCAAGAAAAATTCATATGCACTTTCGATACAATGGATTTTGAAAGAGTTGATATGACTACTATGGTTATAATAGGAAACAAATCTACATACATAAAAGATGATTTAATGATAACTCCTAGAGGATATACTGTATAGAGAGGATACATATCATGATTTTAGTATTAGGTGGAACATCTGATAGCATAAATATTTGCAATAAATTAAACGACATGAATTTAGAGTATATAGTTTCAGTAACAACAGAATACGGCAGAGATATTGCGAAAAAGGCTACAGATAATGTATTTTTAGGAAAGCTTACAATAGAGGATATGGTATCTTTAATAAAAGAAAAGAACATAACTCAAATAATAGACGCAACTCATCCTTATGCGACTGTTGTGTCTAGCAACGCGATAGAATGTTCTAAGATATCAAATGTAGATTATGTGAGATTCGAGAGAGAGTCTCTTATAAAGCAAATAGACTATGAAAATAAATATATAGTTGAGAATATAGAAGAAGCTTGTAAAATTGCCGGAGAAAAAGGCAATAACATATTTATCGGAACAGGAAGCAAGAATTTAGACAAATATATAGAGCTATTAAAAGGCAAAAATTTAATTGCGAGAGTATTGCCCACAAGTGAAGTTCTTACAAGCTGTGAAGCACTAGGACTTAATGCCGATAATATCATCGCTATGAAGGGACCTTTTTCTGAAGAGATGAATATTGCTACTTATAAACAATACAATATAGATTTATTGATTACTAAGGAAAGCGGAGTAGCAGGAGGATTTTTAGAAAAAGTAAACGCATGTAAAGCCTTAAATATACCAGTTGTAATAATAACTAGAAAGCAAATAGATTACCCAAAGGTTATAAATAAAGTAGAAGATATAGAAAGAGTAATATAGTTTTATGGGATATTTAATTTTCAAATTTGAGGAAAAATTAATATTAAGGAGAAATTAAAAATGAAAAAAGCAGTATTAGTAGTGAGTTTTGGTACAAGCTACCATGAAACTAGAAAGAAAACAATAGAGGTTTGTGAGAAAAAAATAAGCGAAAAATTAGAAGGATATGATTTTTACAGAGCATTTACTTCTAATATGATAATAAATAAATTAAAGAAAAGAGATAATATGTTCATAGATAATCCAGTTGAAGCTCTACAAAAATTAGCTGATGCGGGATATGAAGAGGTTGTAGTTCAAACTCTACATATAATCTGTGGAGAAGAATACAACAAATTAAAGGAACAAGTTGAAAGCTTTAAACCTAAATTCAAAAAGATAGCTTTAGGAAGACCACTTTTAACTACAATAGACGATTATAGAGAAACTGTTGAAGCTGTAAAAAAACAATTAGACATAATCCAACCAGATGAAGCAGTAGTATTTATGGGGCACGGAACTACACACGAAAGCCATTCGGCTTATCCAGCATTAGAATACATGTTTAGAGATAACGACATGAACGTATATATAGGTACAGTTGAAGGATATCCTGAATTAGATCAAGTAATCAAAAAATTAAAGTCTGACAACATAAAAACTGTAGACGTAATGCCTTTTATGCTAGTTGCAGGAGACCATGCTACTAATGATATGGCGAGTGACGAAGAGGATTCATGGAAATCTATATTAGAAAAAGAAGGATTTAAAGTAAATATACATTTACAAGGCTTAGGTGAATATCCAGCTATACAAGATAAATTTGTAAACCACGCATTAGATTGTGCAAAGGAATTAGAAGACTAATTAACATAATAAAAAACATACTATTGGAGGAAATATAATGGCGAAATTTTATGGAATAGGGACTGGACCAGGAGATAGCTCATTGGTAACAGTTAAAGCAGTAAATACATTAAAAATATTAGATATATTATATACACCAGAACCAAAAAAAGGAACAGATAGCTTAGCACTATCAATAGTAAAAGAATATATACCTGATACTGTTGAAATAAAACAAAGACACTTCCCAATGAATTCAGACAGCGTCGAAAAAATGGCTGCATGGGATCAAGTAGCTGAAGAAATTGTAACAGATGTAAAAGGCGGAAAAAATGTAGGATTTATAACTTTAGGAGATCCTATGATATACAGTACATACGTATATGTAATGGAGAGATTAATAGATGAAATAGAAGTTGAAACTATTCCTGGAATATCTTCATTTTCAAATATAGCATCAAATCAAAACTTCCCACTAGTTATGGATACAGATCCGCTTATAGTAATACCATGTACTATGGAGGAAGAAAAAATAGATGCAGCATTACAAACATACGATTGTATAGTACTTATGAAGGTGTACAAGAATTTCAAACAAATAATAGAAAAGCTAGAAAAATACGATTTAATAGACAATGCTATTTTAGTAAGTAATTCATCTCAAGACAGAGAAGTAGTCTATAAAGACTTAAGAGATGTTCATCTACAAGAAAAAATATCATATTTTTCTACAATATTAGTAAATAAAAACAACAAAATAAAATAATAATCTTAGAAAGATTTAAGGAGATATATTGATGAAAATAGTAGTAGGAACTAGAGGTAGTAATTTAGCTCTTGTTCAAACTAATTGGGTTGTAGATCAATTAAAAAAGGCAAACCCAGATGTTGAATTTGAGGTAAAAATAATAAAAACTAAAGGCGATTTAATAAAGGATCTACCACTAGATAAAATAGGAGATAAGGGCTTATTTGTAAAAGAAATCGAAAAAAGCCTTTTAAATAAAGAAATAGACATGGCAGTTCACAGCATGAAGGACATGCCATCATACCTTCCAGAAGGGCTTAAATTTGCAAGCTCTCCAAAGAGAGAGGATCCAAGAGATGTTCTTATATTTAAGGAAGGCTATAAAAGCATAGAAGATTTACCTAAGGGTGCAAAAATAGGTACAGGAAGCAAAAGAAGAAAATATCAATTATTAAAAAATAGACCTGACTTAGAAATAGTACCTATAAGAGGAAACATCGAAACAAGAATAAAGAAAATCGAAACAGAAAATCTTGACGGTGTAGTATTAGCAGCATCAGGATTAAAGAGAGCTGGTTTAGAAGGAAAAATAGATTACTATATACCAACTGACATTATGCTACCTGCTCCTGCACAAGGAATATTAGCTCTTGAAATTAGAGAAAATGACGAAGAAACTGAAAGCATAATAAATTCTATAAAGGACGACACTACAAAGGTTCAAATAGATGCAGAAAGAGGTTTCTTGATAGGTGTAAATGGAAGTTGTCATATACCTATGGGCGCTTACTGTGATATAAATGGAGATAAAATTAAATTAACTGGTCTTTACGGAGATGGAGATGGAAAGAAAATTATAATTCAATCTCAAGAAGGAATGATAGAGGATGCACCAAAAATAGGATATGAATTAGCGAAAAGTGTATTAAAGGAGTTTGAAAAATAATGAAGGGGAAAGTTTACTTAGTCGGAGCAGGACCTGGAGATTATAAATTAATAACATTAAAGGGATTAGAATGTATAAGAAAAGCAGATGTTATAGTTTACGACAGACTTGCCAATATAAATTATTTAAAAGAAGCTAAAAAAGGCTGTGAATTTATAAATGTTGGAAAAGCATCAAGCCATCATTTATTACCACAGGATCAAATAAATAGATTAATAGCAGACAAAGCTTTAGAAGGAAAAATAGTAACAAGACTTAAAGGTGGAGACCCTTATGTTTTTGGTAGAGGGGGAGAAGAAGGAGAGCTTCTTCAAGCAGAAAATATAGATTTTGAAGTAGTGCCAGGAGTAACCTCTGCAATAGGTGGACTTTGTTATGCTGGTATTCCGATAACTCATAGAGATCACGCATCATCATTCCATGTTATAACAGGGCATCTTAGAAAAGACGGCAAAGAAAACCCTGATATAAATTGGAATGCCCTTGCCAATATGAAGGGAACACTTGTATTTTTAATGGGAGTATCAAATCTAAAAAATATAAGTGATAATTTAATAAAAGAAGGAATGGCTAAAGACACTCCTGTTGCCTTTGTAAGCTGGGCAACTCGCTACAATCAAAGAGTAGTGACTGCAACTCTTGAAAATGCTTATGAAGTAGCTGTTAGAGAAGAAGTAAAGCCACCTACACTAATAGCAGTGGGAACAGTTGTAAATCTTAGAGAAAAATTAAACTTCTTTGAAAAGAAACCTCTATTTGGTAAAAATATAATGGTTACTAGATCAAGAAGCCAAAATAGTAAGTTAGTAGAGAGAATAATGGATTTAGGTGGAAATCCTATAGAAATACCTACAATAAAAATCGAAAAGGTTGAAAATAATATTGAATTAGAAAATGAAATAAAAAATTTTAAAGAGTACACATACTTAGTTTTAACTAGTAAAAATGGAGTCGATATATTCTTTGATAAACTGGATGAAATGGGATTAGACTGTAGAGCACTTGCAAATACAAAGGTATGTGCAATAGGTTCTGCAACATCAAAGGCTATAGCTAAAAAAGGTATCAAAGCAGATATAGTTCCATCAAAAGCTATAGGAGAATCTCTATACGACGAATTAAAAGATATCGTAACTAAAGAAGACAAAATTTTAATACCTAGAGCTAAAAACGCTAGAGATTTCTTAGTCGATAAATTAAATGAAATATCTAACGTGACAGAAGTAATAACATATGAAAGTGTGATGGACGATAGCAAAAAAGACGAAGCTATAAAAGCTTTAGAAGAAGGTAATTTAGATTATATAACATTTGCTAGCTCATCAACTGTTAAAAACTTTATAAACCTAATTGGAGAAGAAAATAAATCAAAATTATCTAATACAAAAATAATATCAATAGGAAAGATAACTACAAAAACTATATTAGATAATGGTTTAGAAGTATATAAAGAATCAGAAAAAGCATCTATTGAAAGTATGATAGAAGCTATGTGTGATTAATATGCCGATTTAAAAGGAGGGCAATGAAATAAAATGTTAAGAAGACCAAGAAGACTTAGAGCTACAAAGGCTATAAGAAATTTAGTAAGAGAAACAAAATTGCAAAAAGAAGATTTAATTTATCCTCTATTTATAGTAGATGGTGAAAATATAAAAAGAGAAATTCCTTCTATGGAGGGTGTTTATCATTTTTCTGTTGATAAACTAGAAGATGAAATTAAAGAATTAGTTGAATTAGGAATAGAACATGTAATATTATTCGGTGTTCCTGATGACAGCAAAAAAGATTGCTGTGGTAGTGAAGCATTCAACGACAATGGAGCTTTACAACAAGGTATAAGAAAAATAAAAGAAATCGCACCAGAAATGGATGTAATATGTGATGTATGCATGTGCGAATACACAAGCCATGGACACTGTGGAATACTTACAGAGGATGGATATGTAGATAATGACAAGACATTAGAATATTTATCAAAAATAGCAGTAAGCTATGCTAAAGCAGGTGCAGACATGGTAGCTCCTTCTGATATGATGGACGGAAGAATAGGTGCACTTAGAAATGCATTAGACGAAAATGGATTTGAAACTGTAGCTATAATGGCTTATAGTGCAAAATACGCATCAGCATTTTACGGACCATTTAGAGATGCTGCAAATTCAGCACCAGCATTCGGAGACAGAAAAACATATCAAATGGATCCAGCAAACTCTAATGAAGCTATGATAGAAGCAGATTTAGACATAGAAGAAGGTGCAGACATAATAATGGTAAAACCAGCACTTTCTTATCTTGATATAATAAGAAGATTTAAGGATAATTATGATCTACCAATAGCAGCTTACAATGTAAGTGGAGAATATTCTATGCTAAAGGAAGCAGTAAAGAAAGGTTTACTAAGTGAATCTGCTATTTACGAGGCTGTAATGTCTATAAAGAGAGCTGGAGCTACAATTATAATTACTTATTTTGCGAAGGATTTAGCTAAGATAATTGATTAGATAAATAAAATTTTATTTATAAATTTTTTATAAGAAAAAATATAAAAAAATTGATGAAACTCTTCCTGAAAATTTTTTCGAAAAGGAAGAGTTTTTTTATCGGTATTAACTGGCATTACTGGGATTTACAGCGATGAATTGGAAAAAAATTGATATAAAAAATATAAAAAAATTAATTAATTAAAAATTTTGAATAAATTAAAAATACATATATATGGGAAAATTAGAACTTTTTAGTTTGATATGGTAAATAAAGGTGAAATAATGTATAGTATTTGATAGATATGGAGAATGAGTATATAAAATAAGGGTTTTGAAAAGGTTTTCTTCATACTAAATGTGTATAAAAATATGCAAGGGGGATTAAAGGTATATGAAAGGTATTATAGAAAAATGGAATAGCATTAGTTTAGTAAAACGTATTCTTTGTGGTTTAGTAATTGGTGCTATATTAGGTGTAGTTGCTAAGCAAGCTACAGTTATAGGACTTTTAGGGGAATTATTTGTTGGAGCATTAAAGGCTGTAGCTCCAGTATTGGTATTTTTCTTAGTTATGGGATCATTAGCACAACATAAAGATGGTCAAAAAAGTAATATGGGTACAGTTATAGGTTTATATTTAATAGCTACTTTTGCAGCTGCTTTAGTAGCAGTTGTAGGAAGCTTCATATTCCCAGTTACAGTTAATTTAGGAGCAGCTGCAGCAGCAGAAGGAGCAACAGCACCTGGTGGAATAGGTGAAGTATTAAAAACTTTATTATTAAATGTAGTTAGTAACCCAGTTAAATCAATAGTAGAAGCTAACTATATAGGTATATTAGCTTGGGCTTGCATATTTGGTTTAGCTTTAAGAAAAGCTTCAGACAAAACTAAAGCATTATTATCAGATGTTTCAGAAGCAGTAACACAAGCAGTAAGATGGGTTATAAGCTTTGCTCCATTTGGTATAATGGGATTAATGTATACTTCTATATCAACAAGTGGTATGTCAATATTCGTAGACTATGGTAAACTACTTGCTTTATTATTAGGATGTATGGTATTCGTTGCATTAGTAGTAAATCCATTAATAGTATTCTTAAACATAAAACAAAATCCATATCCATTAGTATTTAAATGCTTAAAAGATAGTGGTATAACAGCATTTTGTACTCGTAGTTCAGCAGCAAATATACCAGTTAACATGGAATTATGTAAAAACTTAGGATTAAATGAAGATAACTATTCAGTATCAATTCCTTTAGGAGCTACTATAAACATGGGTGGTGCAGCAGTTACAATATCTGTATTATCTTTAGCAACTGTACATACTTTAGGAATACCAGTAGATATTCCAACAGCTTTAATTCTTAGTTTACTTTCAGCAGTTTCAGCATGCGGTGCTTCTGGGGTAGCTGGTGGATCTTTACTACTTATACCATTAGCTTGTAGTTTATTTGGTATATCAAGTGATGTAGCAATGCAAGTAGTAGGTATAGGATTCATAATAGGAGTTATCCAAGACTCTTGTGAAACAGGACTTAACTCTTCAACAGATGCTTTATTAACTGCAACAGCTGAGTTCAAACAATGGAAAAAAGAAGGAAGAAAACTTCCTATCTAGTAACAATTTAAGCTTGAAAAAAATTATTTAAATTTAGAATACTAAAAAGGCTATTACGAAGTAGATAACTATTTTGTAGTAGCCTTTATTATTTGATATAATATTTCTAAAATAAAAATTAAATTTTTCAAAGAAAGGTATTCAACATGCTTTATCCAATAAATTTAAATATAGATAAAATGAAAATAACAATAATCGGTGGAGGAAAGGTTGCGTATAGAAAGGCGGCTAATTTCTTAAACTTTAATAAAACAGTAACAGTAGTATCAAAAGAATTTATAGAAGAATTTGAAGAAATAAAAGAAAAAATAGATATGATTTATGATAAATACGATAAAAAATACATAGAGGATTCTTTCGTAGTAGTAGCAGCAACTAACGACAAGCAGATAAATCACGAAATTGGAGTTTATTGCAACCAAAAGGGAAAATTAGTCAATGTAGTAGACGACAAAGAGCTTTCTAATTTTACAGTTCCATCATATGTGAAGCGAGGAGAATTGCTTTTAAGTATATCTACAGGAGGTAACAGTCCTTCATTGTCAGCGAAAATAAAACGAGAACTAGAAGAAAAATATGACGAGTCCTATGGAGAGTACATAGAGCTTTTAGGATTAGCACGAAAAAAAATAATCGAAGAAAATAAAGATATAAAGGAAAGAAGAAAGAAAATTAAAGCATTAATCGATTTATCAATAGATGAACTTAAAGAAAAAATTTAATTCATAAAATAAAAATAATTTATTGACATAATTTTAAAAGTTCTATATTATTTTATATATATAACTTAGTAATATAACTATTTAAAATGTAAATAAGATAAATTCGATGATGAAGAGAGTAGCATAAGCTGAATTTATAGAGAGCTTGGGATGGTGGAAGCCAAGTAAGGATACTTATAGTGAAAAGAGCTTTGGAGAATGTCTCCAGAATTTTAGTAGGGAGACAGGTAATCTTGCCTTAAAAGAGTAGAGTGGATAAGTTTCTTATCAATAAGAGTGGTAACGCGGAATATTCGTCTCTTGGTTTTTTAACCAAGGGACTTTTTTAATATACTAAATTTGTGTATTGCTTTATTTTAAGAAATTTATTAATAAGAGTGGTACCGCGGAATTTCGCCTCTTGAATAGATTTCAAGGGGCTTTTTTGATAAAAATAATTTGCAAAAAATGATAAAGGGGATTTGAATAAAATGAGTAAAGTAAAAGTAGGAATAATAGGAGCAACAGGATATGTAGGGGTAGAATTAATAAGATTATTAAATGCACACCCACACGCAGAAGTATCTGCTATAGGATCAAACTCTTTTGTAGATAAAAGTATAACAGAGGTTT
Organism: Intestinibacter sp.; assembly: GCF_034113885.1. Lineage (GTDB taxonomy): Bacteria > Bacillota > Clostridia > Peptostreptococcales > Peptostreptococcaceae > Intestinibacter. Next base: position 48,347 of record NZ_JAXEWM010000131.1, on the reverse strand, counting down.
ATCCAAGTGTAGGTATAGGAAATGATATGAAATGCATGAATAATGAAGATGTAATAAAAAACAGTGATTTTATATTTACAGCTTTACCACATGGAGTTAGCCAAGAATTTGTATTACAAGCAGTTAAAGAAGGAAAAAAAGTTGTAGATTTAGGTGCAGATTTTAGATTAAAGGATGAAGAAATCTATAAAGAATGGTATAATGTATCTTTCATAGATAAAAAATTACATGAAGAGGCTGCCTATGGTCTTTGTGAACATTATAAAGACGAAATAAAAAATGCAAGAGTTGTAGCTAATCCAGGATGCTATGTAACTAGTATATCATTACCTCTTATGCCATTATTAAAATCTAAATTAATAAAAAAAGAAGGTATAGTAGCAGATTCAAAATCAGGAGTAACTGGAGCTGGTAGAGGACTTTCATTACTTAGTCATTATCCAGAAATAAACGAAAATATGGCTCCTTATAAAATAGGAAACCACAGACATACTCCAGAAATAGAACAAAACTTAACTGATGCAGCTGGAGAATCAGTAGAAATAATATTTACTCCAATTCTATCACCAATGAATAGAGGAATATTATCAACTATTTACTGTGAAAAAGCTGAAGGCGTTACAGTAGAAAAGATACAAAGTGAATTGGCTGATTTTTACAAGGATAAACCATTTGTAGATGTGTTACCATTAGGACAAGTAGCAACAGTAAAACACGTTAGATTATCAAATAAATGTGCTATATCTGTGCATGAAAATAAATCAAAAATAATTATTTGTTCAACAATAGATAATATGGTTAAGGGTTCAGCTGGGCAAGCTATACAAAACATGAACTTAATGCTTGGATTCGATGAATGTGAAGGTCTAAGCACAATGGCAACAGCCTTTTAATAAATAAAAATTAAGGAGGAAAGGAACATTGATGGAAATCATTAAAGGTGGAGTTACAGCTGCAAAAGGATTTACAGCATCTGGAATGCATGTAGGTCTTAGAAGAAACGTAGAGAAAAAAGATATAGCACTTGTATATTCAGATACAATGTGTAACGCAGCTGCAGTATTCACACAAAATAAAATAAAGGCAAATCCAATATATGTTACAAGTGAACATATAAAAGACGGAAAGGCTCAAGCGATAATTATAAATAGTGCAAATGCAAATACTTTTAATGGAAAAGAAGGATTAAATCACGCCTTCAGAATGGCAAAGGCAACAGCAGAAGTATTGAACTTAAAGGAAGAGGATGTTTTAGTTGCATCTACAGGAGTTATAGGAGAGCCATTAAAAATAGATTTAATAGAAAATAATGTCGGTGAATTAGCTAGCCAGCTTAGCAAAAGAGGTCATATGGCAGCTAGAGAAGGTATAATGACAACTGACATGATCAAAAAGGAAATTACAGTATCTATTGATATAGATGGTAAAAAAGTTGTCGTAGGAGGAATGGCTAAGGGCTCAGGAATGATACATCCAAATATGGGAACAGTACTTGCCTTTATAACATCAGATATAGATATAGATCAAGGCTTATTACAAGAAGCATTGAGATATGCGACAAACAAAAGCTTCAATAGAATAAGTGTAGATGGTCAAACAAGTACAAACGACATGGCTATAGTTCTAGCAAATGGAAAAGCTGGAAATACTAAAATAACTGAAAAAGACAGAAATTACGATACATTTTTACAAGCACTAGTTTATATATGCACAGAGCTTGCTAAATTAGTCGCTAGAGATGGAGAAGGTGCTACAAAGCTTATAGAATGTGTTGTAGAAGGTGCTCAAACAGAAGAAATTGCAGCGAGATTATCAAAAGCAGTAATAACATCTACTATGGTCAAAGCAGCGGTATTTGGTGCAGATGCAAACTGGGGAAGAATTTTATGTGCTATAGGATGCGAAGGTTCTGAATTTGACCCTAACAAGATAGATATAATATTTGAAAGTAAAAAAGGATATATAGAAGTTTGTAAAGATGGTGAACCATTACAATTTAACGAAAAGAAAGCAAGAAGTATATTGGAAGATGATGAAGTAACTATAATAGTAGATCTTCAAATGGGGGACGAAAGAGCCAACGCTTGGGGATGTGATTTAACTTACGAATATGTTAGAATTAATGGTAGTTATAGAAGTTAGATAACTAAAAATATAAAGTTGAAATTGGGGATGAATAGTTATGAAATTTAATGATGACAAAGCGAAAATGTTAATCGAGATGCTTCCATATATTGAAAAGCATAGTGGTAAAACTATGGTAATAAAATATGGTGGAAATGCAATGAAAAACGAAAGATTAAAAGAATCTGTTATGGAAGATATAATTCTTATGAGTTATGTTGGGATAAACATAGTTGTGGTTCATGGTGGAGGACCAGAAATAAACAAAATGTTAGACAGATTAAAAATACAAAGTGAATTTATAAATGGATTAAGATACACAGACGAAGATACAATGGAAGTTGTACAAATGGTTCTTGCAGGAAAGGTTAACAAAGAACTAGTTTCAAAAATAAACCAAAGAGGTGGAAATGCGATAGGTCTTTGTGGTATAGATGGAAACATGTTAGTTTGTGAACCAACAAAAGAAGACTTAGGATATGTAGGAAAAATAGTTGAAGTAAACCCACAAATAATAAGAGATAACCTTGATGCTGGATATATTTCTATGATAGCTACAATAGGAGCTGATAGAGAAGGTCAAGTTTATAATATAAATGGAGATATAGCAGGTTCTGCAATAGCAGGGGCACTTAAAGCAGAAAAATACATTCTTTTAACAGATGTACCAGGTTTATTAGAAGAGCCTTCAATGGATGATAGCTTAATATCTCATGTATATAAAGAAGACCTACCAATACTATTTGAAAATGGAGTTATAACAGGTGGAATGATTCCAAAGATAAATAGTTGTATAGATGCCTTAAATCAAGGGGTTAAAAAAGTTCATATCTTAGATGGTCGAGTTAGACATTCACTTCTAACTGAATTATTTACAGATGCAGGGGTAGGAACTTTAATAGATTAATTTTTACAGTGTTTAATAGAAAGATATTTTAGAGAATTTAGGGATAATAATTAATATATTGAAAAAAGGGAGATGTTTTAAATGGAATTAACACCAAATACTCAAAAAATACAAGATAAATGGGATGCCAATTTTATGAAAACTTACGCTCAAGTACCTGTTGTTATAGATAAAGGTCAAGGAGCTACTGTAACAGATATAGATGGAAAAGAATATGTAGATTTTACTAGTGGAATAGGTGTTTCTGCTTTAGGATATGGTCATCCAGAGCTAACTAAAGCTATACAAGAACAAGCTGCAAAATTACTTCACAGCTCAAACATATTCTTCAATGAACCACATGTAAATGCAGGGGAAAAAATAATAAAATTAAGTGGATACGATAAAGCATTTTTCTGTAACTCAGGTACAGAAGCAAATGAAGGTGCTATGAAAATAGCTAGAAAATACAGTGATTTAAAATACGGTGGAGATAGAGGTACTGTTTTAAGTTTAAATAAATCTTTCCACGGTAGAACAATGGCATCATTAATGGCTACTGGTAAAGAAGCTTACCACAAATATTTCTATCCGCTACCAACTGGATATAAATATGTAGATAAAAACGATATAGAAGCATTTAAAGAAGCATTAAAAGATGAAACTATATGTGCATTCATATTTGAAGCAGTTCAAGGTGAAGGTGGAGTTTATCCAGTTGATAAAGAGTTCATAGAAGAAGCAGTTAAATTATGCCAAGAAAAAGATATCATAGTAATATGCGACGAAGTACAAGCTGGTATGGGTAGAACTGGTAAATTATTTGGATTCCAAAACTTCGATATAAAACCAGACCTAGTTACAATGGCTAAAGGATTAGCAGGTGGTATTCCAGTTGGTGGAATATTAGCAAATGAAAAAGTGTCAAATGTTTTAGTTCCTGGAGATCATGGTACAACATTTGGTGGAAATGCATTAGCTATGGCAGCTGCAAATGTGGTTTTAGATGAATTAGCTAAACCAGAATTTTTAGATGATGTAGCTAAAAAAGGTCAATATATAATGGATACTATAAAATCTTGGAACTTAGATGAAATAGTTGAAGTCAGAGGAAAAGGTCTAATGATAGGTGTTGAAATAAAAGGAAAATCTGCTGATGTTGAAAAAGCAGCTGCAGAAAAAGGATTATTAGTTTTAACAGCTGGAGAACATGTAGTTAGATTATTACCTCCACTTGTAATATCAATGGACGAAATAAGTAAAGGGTTAGAAGTGTTAAAGGCTTGCTTATAAGATTTTATATAGATAGCGCTGTGAAGTAGGTTAGAATCTATTTTACGCTGATTAATTTTGAAATTAAGATCCTATAAAATTAATATTATGACTTATAGAAACCTTGAGTTTGTACTTGGGGTTTCTATTTTTATATAAATTAATACTTGTTTATAGGTGATTTAAAACATATACTTTAACTAAATAATTGAGGAGGAGTGAGGAAATAGTGGAATATATATGGTTTGAATATGATAAACCAATTAAAAGTCAACTGCCAGAACCTTTTAAAGCAGCGGCTATAATTTTAAGCCCATTCATAAGTATGCCATTAAATTGGACTAAATCTAATAAAAAATATGAATATGAGCATGTATTTCCAACTTTAGATCAAATTAAGCAATATGGAAAGCCTGTTACTTGGCAAGAAATTATGAAAAAAAGTAAATTTAAAGATTACGGTGAACTTGCATGGGGATTAGTCACTTCTATATCTGCTTTAAAAGAAGAATATAGGATAAATACTAAAAAATGGGAAGGTTTTATATATGATGATAATACGAAGATATATTGGTTTTTATAATTAGAAACACAATATAGTTACAATATAAGAAAATAATTTTTCATATAAGGTAGGTGACAAAGTTTGAAATTTACAAGTACTTTAATTGCAGTTTCAGATTTAGAAAAATCTAAGAAATTTTATCACGATGTGTTGGGATTAGACATTATAGCTGATTTTGGAGCAAATGTAACTTTAACTGGTGGAGTTGTGTTACAAACACTTGAAACATGGAAAAAATTTATAAATAAAGATGAAGAACAAATTATTTTTAAAAATAACTCGATGGAACTGTATTTTGAAGAGGATGATATGGATAAATTTATTGAAAAACTAAATAAATTTAAAGATATTGTATTTGTTCATGAGTTGATTGAGCATAGTTGGGGACAGAGAGTTGTGCGTTTTTATGATCTTGATATGCATGTAATTGAAGTTGGAGAAAATATAAAGATGGTCGTAAAAAGATTTATTCAAAGTGGGCTTTCTATAGAAGAAACAGCAGTTAGAATGGATGTATCTGTTGAGTTTATAAATTCATGTTTAGAATAGAGGTATAGATATGTTAAATGTAAATCAATTACAGTATTTTGTAGTAAGTGCAGAGCAAGGTAGTTTGAGTAAGGCAGCAGAGGTATTATATACTTCTCAGCCATATGTAAGTAAAATGATAAAATCTTTAGAATCATATCTAGGTATGGAATTGTTTGAAAGGACTCCGAGGGGAGTTGCACTTTCAAAGGACGGTGAAAGAATATACGCATATGCGAAAAATATATTGAAAAACGTTGAATTAATAAATTACTCTAAGAAAAACAAGGGAGAATCGCTGTTTTCCATAGCAACAAATCCTAGCAGCAAGATGTCTGAGTTATTTTCAAAATTTTATAATGATAAAAAATTTGAAAATATCAAGTTTAAATATATAGAAGGGGGAGTAGAAAAAATTATAAATGCAGTAGATAATGAAGAAGTGCAAATTGGCTTTGTATTTGTTCCTAAGAACAAGACAAAAGCATTTAAACAATTACTAGAAAGAAAAAATCTACAGTTTGTTTTGTTAGCTAAAACAGATATAATTTTATCTGCAGGAAAAAATAGCCCTATATATAATTCAGAATATGTAGAAATAGATCAATTAAAACATCTGAAGTTTATTCAATTAGAGGAAGATTATTTTACCTTAAACGATATATTAAGCAGTTCAATATCTAGTGAAAAAAACAATACATATTTAGATTATCAAGTTATAACGAATAGTGATCATGCTATGATCAAGCTATTAAATTCTTCAGATTTATGCAATATAGGAGGATGTTGGTTTAAGGGATCATATAAAAACGAGGAAATAAGAATGATACCGATTAGAGGGTATGAGAAATATTTAAATTTTGGTTACATAAAGCATAAAAATAGATATTTAAATAAAGAGGGAGAAGAATTTGTTTCATACATAATGAATATCGTAAAAGATAACATATAATTTAATAACATTTTGTTATTGGGTTATATGTTTTTTGTTATACCTTTGACATGAATTTTTGACAATACTTCATATTATATAATAATGATATTCTTTATCTAGAATAAAATTATTAGGTAATATGAGGTGATATACATGCAAGCAAAGTGCGAAATAGATATGACTTGTGGAAATATTTCAAAGCAATTATTAATATTTACTTTACCAATTCTTCTGTCTCAGATTCTGCAACAGTTTTATAATATAGCAGATACATCGATTATAGGACATTATATTGGAACAGATGCATTGGCTGCTATTGGTTCTACTGGACTTTTAATATCTGTTATAGTGAATTTTTTTATAGGATTATCTACAGGTGTAAGTTCAGTTATAGCAAATCAGTTTGGAGCACATACATATGATAAGCTCAAAAAAAGTATATCCACATCTCTTGCAGTTAGCACTATTTTAGGAGTGGTATTTACTATTTTAGGTTTTATATTTATGAAACCTATGATAATTTGGCTTCAAACTCCAAAAAATGTATATTATCTAGCAGTAGATTATTTAAATATATGTTTTTTAGGAATAACATTTCAATTATTGTATAATATAGGAACTGCAATATTGAGGGCACTTGGTAATACGAAGGATCCACTTTACTTTTTAGCGTTTTCGTGTGTGTTGAACCTAGTATTAGATATTTTATTTGTTGTAAGCTTTAGATGGGGCGTAAAGGGTACAGCTATTGCTACCTTGTTCTCTCAAATTTTAGCCACTATTTTGGTTTTATGGAAATTAACTTGTTTAGATCAAAAATTTAAAATGGAATTAAAAGGGCTTAAAATTTATAAAGGATATACAAAAGATATATTTTTGGTAGGAATACCAGCCGGATTACAAGCAATTTTTATGAGTATATCATCTTTGATTATACAATCTAGTATAAATTCTTTCGGAGCTGAAGCTATGGCTGGAATGACTGTATTTGCGAAGATTGAAGGATTTTTATATTTCCCATTGTTTTCTTTAGGATTGGCAGTGACTGGATTTGTAGGACAGAATTTTGGTGCTAAAGAATATGAAAGAGTAAAAGATGGTATAGGTATAAGTTTAAAATTGAGCGTTTTTATATCACTTATCTTTATAATAGTTTTAAATATATTTGCACCGTATATATTGAAGCTATTCACTACAGACAGTGAAGTTATAAAGGTGGGACTTGATAGTATAAGGATAGTTTTTCCTTCATACGTGTTTTATGCTATGAATCAAATTTATATAGGAAGCTTACGTGGCGTCGAAAAAACTTTTGAGCCTATGGTAATATCTTTATTTGCCCATTGTATTTTTAGAATAATTTGGTGTTCTGTATTGCTTAATTATTTTTATGATATGAAGGTTATTTACACTAGCTATTCTGTAAGCATTGTTTTGATGTTATTTTTACTTTATAGATCTTATAAAAAGCATATTTACAATAGATACTTTGTATAAATTTATTTGAAAATAAAACCATAGATATGATTTTTTTATTAATCTATGGTTTTTATAATTCATAGAAAATTATATTTATTTAAAGATTATGAATAAGTCAATATTAATTATGCATTTTTATGAAGTTATCGAACTTATTGTATCGATTGATAAAAAATCGATATTATGAATTTTTATGATAACATTTTCTTTATTTATATTAAAAAAAGGAAATAATGCAGTATAAAAAAAGTATTTATATTACGATACATCATAAACAATCTATATTTCCAAATTAATAATTACATCTAAATTTGATTTTACATAAAACAAAAAGATGAAATATTAAAAAATAAAAATGAAATAATTTTTTAAAAAATTGCATTTTTCTGAAAACTTCATTATAATATATACTACATTATCAAATTGAGAGATAGATTTATTTATATAAATGTATGCAATATACTTAGAGGAGGAGCTATTATGGAAGTAAAACAAAGCGTACCAAATATCGGGTTACCAGAAAAACAGGGATTGTACGATCCAAGATTTGAAAAAGATAATTGTGGTATAGGTTTTATTGCCAGCATAAAGGGCGAAAAATCACACGAGATAGTAGAGAAGGGATTATTAATTTTACAAAATTTATCACATAGAGGAGCAACAGGGTGTGATGAAACTACTGGAGACGGTGCAGGTATAATGATTCAAATACCTCATGAGTTTTTTAATAAAAAATGCAATGAAAACAAGATAGATTTACCAGATGAAGGAAAATATGCAGTAGGTATGGTATTTTTACCTCGTGAATCTGATGAAGATTTAGAGTGTGAAGGTATTTTTGAAACTATATTAGCAAAAGAAGGATTAAAGCTTCTAGGATGGAGAGATGTTGAAGTAGACCGTAATGCCATCGGTGAAATCGCAAAAGGTAGTGAACCTTTGATAAAACAAGTTTTTGTAGATAAGGGAAGCTATACTACAGAGGAATTTGAAAGAAAATTATTTATAGTAAGAAAAAAATCTGAAATAGCAGTAAGAAATTCTACTATGCACAATAAAGGATACTTTTATTTACCGAGTTTATCAAGTAGAACAATAATATACAAAGGATTGCTTTTAGCAAGACAAATAGGAAGCTTTTATAAAGATTTAGGAGATCCAGATTTTAAATCTGCATTAGCTTTAATACATCAACGTTATTCAACAAATACATTCCCAACATGGGACTTAGCACAACCATTTAGATATTTAGCTCACAATGGTGAAATAAATACTATCATGGGTAACAGAAACTGGATGCATGCTAGAGAAGGTGTGTTGAAATCAGATAAATTTAAAGATGGTTTAGAAGAGTTATTCCCAATATTAACTCCGAACTGCTCTGACTCAGCTACTTTAGATAATGCATTTGAGCTTTTAATATCTACAGGAAAATCATTAACTGAAGCTATGACAATGCTTATCCCACAAGCTTGGAAAGGAAATAATTTAATGGATCCAAAGGAAAAGGCATATTATAACTATCATGCTACAATAATGGAGCCTTGGGATGGACCAGCAGCTATAGCATTTACAAATGGAGTTCAGCTTGGAGCTTTATTAGATAGAAATGGATTAAGACCATCAAGATATACAATAACTAAAGACGGATTTGTAATATTAGCATCAGAAACTGGAGTATTAGAAACAGATCCTGCTAACGTTGAATATAGTGGACGTCTAGAACCAGGAAAAATATTCATGCTAGACTTAGAACAAGGAAGAATAATTCCAGATGAAGAGGTTAAAAAGGAATTATTTGAAGCATATGATTATGAAGCTTGGCTTGAAAGAAATAAATTGACTATGGATATGATTCCAAAGCCTTCATATATACCAAAAGGTGATGAAGATACTTTACTACAAAGACAACAAGCATTTGGATATACATATGAAGACATAAAAATAGTTTTAGCACAAATGGCTAAGGATGGAAAAGAACCACAAGGCTCTATGGGTGACGATACACCACTTGCTGTTTTATCTAAGAGACCACAACTGCTTTACAACTATTTTAAACAATTATTTGCCCAAGTAACAAATCCACCGATAGATCCAATAAGAGAAGAATCTATAATGAGTTTAGTTACTATAATTGGACAAAAGGCTAATTTATTAGACAATAACAAGAAGGATTACACATTTATACAATTAGATAATCCAATATTATCTGATGTTGACTTGGAAAAAATAAGTAAAATAAACAATCAAAGCTTAAGAGCTGTTAAAATACCTATGTTATTTAGATCACCAGGTACTGGTAAGGATTTAGTTGAAGCACTTGACTTATTATGTCAAAGAGCTAAAGATGCAATAATGGAGGGATATAATGTAATAATTTTATCTGATAGAAATATAAATAAACAACAAGCTCCAATACCTGCATTATTAGCAACTAGTGCTCTACAACATTATCTAATAAAAAATAAATTGAGAACTAATGTAAATATAATTCTAGAAACAGGGGAAGCGAAGGAAGTAATGCATTTTGCTCTATTAATAGGATATGGTGCTACTGCAATCAACCCTTACTTAGCTTATGAAACTATAGATCAATTAGCTAAAAAGAAATTATATGTAGGCGACAAATCAAAAGAAGATTTAAAAGCAAATTACAATAAAGCAATATGCAAAGGATTATTAAAGATAATATCTAAAATGGGTATATCTACTATACAAAGCTACAGAAGTGCACAAATATTTGAATGTATAGGTATAAACAAGGATGTAATAGAAAAATACTTCACAGGAACTCCTACAAGAATAGAAGGTATAGGTCTTGATGTAATAGCTAAAGAAACTTTAACAAGACATGAAAGAGCTTATAACAAGCTTAGAAATCCAATAGACACACTAGAGCTTGGTGGAAAATACAACTACAGAAGAAATGAAGAAAAACATATGTTTAACCCTTACACAATAACTACTCTACAAAAGAGTGTTAGAGAAAATGACTATAAGCTATTTAAGGATTTCTCAAAAGCTATAGATGATCAAGCAGAGGAATTATGTACTATTCGTGGACTTCTTAAATTTAAGGATTCAGAAAGTATACCAATAGAAGAGGTTGAACCAGTTTCAGAAATAGTAAAAAGATTTGTAAGTGGTGCTATGAGTTTCGGTTCACTTAGTAAAGAAGCTCATGAAACACTAGCAACAGCTATGAATACTCTAGGAGGTCGTTCAAATACTGGTGAAGGTGGAGAAGATTCTAAGAGATTTAAAAATATAACAATGAGTGCAACAAAACAAGTTGCATCAGGTAGATTTGGTGTTACTACTGAATATCTAGTAAATGCCAAAGAACTACAAATAAAAATGGCTCAAGGTGCAAAACCTGGTGAAGGTGGACGTCTTCCAGGACCAAAGGTAAATGAAACTATAGGTAAGGTTCGTCATGCTATACCTGGAATAGACTTAATATCACCACCACCACACCACGATATATACTCAATAGAAGACTTAGAGCAATTAATACACGACTTAAAGAGTGTAAATCCAGAAGCTAATATATCAGTAAAATTAGTTTCAGAAGTAGGTGTCGGTACAGTTGCAGCAGGTGTTGCAAAGGCTAAAGCTGATTTAATATTAATATCAGGATATGATGGAGGTACAGGAGCTGCTCCTCATACTTCAATAAGATATACAGGCGGTCCTTGGGAGCTTGGACTTTCAGAAGCTCACCAAGTTCTATTATTAAACAACTTGAGAAGTAGAGTTACATTGCAAACAGACGGTCAAATGAGAACTGGTAAGGACGTAGTAGTAGCTGCTTTACTTGGAGCTGAAGAATTTGGATTTGCAACTACTCCACTTGTAGTTATGGGATGTATGATGATGAGAAAATGTCACTCTAATACTTGTCCAATGGGTGTTGCTACACAAAATCCAGAGCTTAGAAAGAAATTCAAAGGTAAAGTAGAACACGTTATAAACTACTTCACATTTGTAGCTACAGAAGTAAGAGAATTAATGGCTCAGCTTGGATTTAGAACTATGGATGAAATGATAGGTAGAGTCGATAAATTAGAAATAAATGAACTTCTAAAAAATGAAAAAACTAAAGATCTAGATTTCTCTTCTATACTTTATAGACCAAACCTACCACAAAGAATAGTTGGTAGAAAAATAATGGATCAAGATCATAGTATGGATAAGGCTTATGACTTAAAATTAATAGAATTTGCTAAAGATGCTTTAGAAAACAGAACTAAAGTAACTGGCGACTTCAAGATTAAGAATATAAACCGTACAGTAGGAACTATGCTAAGTGGTGAAGTAGCTAAACGTTATGGAGCAGAAGGATTACCAGACGATACTATAACTTTAAACTTAACAGGTAGTACAGGACAAAGCTTCATGGCATTTGGTATGAAGGGTATAACAATAAACTTAACTGGAGACTGCAACGACTACGTTGGTAAAGGTCTTTCAGGAGCAAAAATAAAAGTGAAATTACCTAAAGAATGTACTATAAAATCTGATGAAAACATAATAGTTGGAAATACAGTTTTATATGGAGCAACTAGTGGAGAGTTCTACGCTAATGGTAAAGCCGGCGAAAGATTTGCAGTTAGAAATTCAGGTGCAACAGCTGTAGTAGAAGGTGTTGGAGACCATGGATGTGAATATATGACTGGTGGAACAGTAGTTATATTAGGAGATACAGGTAGAAACTTTGCAGCAGGTATGAGTGGTGGAACAGTTTACGTATACGATAACAAGAAACAATTAGAGTCAAAATTAAATCCTGGAATAGTTAAAAATGCAGATATAGAAGCATTAATAGATACAGAAGACGAAGCAATAGTAAAAGATTTAATCCAAAAACACTACGAATATACTGAAAGCGAAAAAGCAAAAATGATATTAGATAATTGGAATGAAGAAAAATTAAATATAGTAAGAGTTATACCAAAAATGTACAAAAAACTAATAAGCGAGTATAAAGCAGTGTAAGGGGGGACAAAAATGGGAAAAGAAACTGGTTTTATAGAATATGAACGTGAGAATCAGAGCAAACGTCCTGTAGAAGAACGTATAAAGGACTTTAATCAAATATATATACCTATGGACTATGACAAGGTAAAAATTCAAGCAGCTAGATGCATGGATTGCGGAGTACCATTTTGTACATCTGAATATGGATGTCCGCTTGGAAATGCAGCTCCAGAAATAAATGACTTAGTTTATAGAGGTCAATGGAAGGATGCTTTAGATAGATTACTTCAAACAAATAATTTCCCTGAATTTACAGGGACTGTATGTCCAGGCTTATGTGAAAAGGCATGTGTACTAGGCGCCATAAAGGAACCGGTTGGATGTAAAAATATGGAATTAAGTATAATAAATAAAGCATTTGAAGAAGGTTGGATAACTGCAAAACCACCTCTAGTAAAAGTAGGTAAGACAGTTGCAGTAATAGGTTCTGGACCAGCAGGACTTGCATGTGCAGACCAATTAAATAAAGCAGGCTACGATGTAACTGTATTTGAAAGAGATGATGTAATAGGTGGACTATTAGTCTATGGTATACCAGATTTCAAATTAGAAAAATGGGTTGTAGATAGACGTGTAGATTTATTAAAAGAAGAAGGAATAAAATTCAAGACAAATATATGGGTAGGAAGAGATTACCCAGCAAAAATACTTAAAAAAGAATACGATATAGTAGTTTTAACAGGAGGAGCAACTCAAGCAAGAGATTTACCTATTCCAGGAAGATCTTTAAAAGGACTTAATTTTGCTGTAGATTATCTAAAACAACAAAATAAGAGAAATAGAGGACTTGAAGTTGAAGAGGAAGAAATTTTAGCAACTGACAAGAACGTAATAGTAATAGGTGGTGGAGATACTGCCAACGACTGTGTCGGTACAGCGATTAGACAAGGCGCTAAAAATGTATATCAACTACAAAGATCTTCTGAAAGTGAAAGAGATTCAAAAGGAGCAAGCTTCTGGGGCAAAATATCTGCAATGACTAAAAACCCAGTATTTGAAGAAGGTGGAATCAGAGAGTACTCTGTAAAACCAACTGCATTTAGTGGAGAAGGCGGAGTAGTTAAGAAGCTTCACGCAATTAAATTAGATGAAAATAGACAGGAAATACCTGATTCTGATTTTGAAATAGAATGTGATTTAGCACTATTTGCATTAGGATTTTTACATCCAGAACATGAGACTTTACTTGGAGATTTAGGAGTAGAGCTTGATGAAAGAGGTAATGTAAAAACTGATGAATTCAAGAGAACTTCTGTTGAAGGCATATATGCAGCTGGTGATATGAGATCAGGTCAATCATTAGTATGTAAGGCAATTGCTGATGGAAGAAAAGCAGCTAGAACAATAGACTTGGATGTTATGGGACAAACTAATTTAAGATAGTATTTTTATATAATATAATTGCAACCAACAAAGCAAAGGCTATAGATGACTTAGTTATCTATGGCTTTTGTTTATTTTTTGAAACTTTCTCACAGTATAAAATCTAATACAATATAAATATAGGGAAAAGGGAGGAAATCCGTATAAAAAAATATAAAAATAAGAATATTGGTTATTAAAAACAAAAAAAGTGATATAAATTATAAATACAGTTTTTAAATAAAAGAGGAGGTTGAAAAGTGAGAAATTTTATTATTTCAACAGATTCAACAGGGGATTTACCAAATTCTTATTTAGAAGAGAATAATATATTAATTCATCCATTATATTATATTGTGGATGGAGAAGAATATATACCCGGGGTAAAAGATATGCCTGTTAAAGATTTTTATCAAGCATTAAAAAATGGCAAAATGCCTACAACAAGTGCAGCTAATCCTGAAAATGTAATGGAAAAAATGAAGGAACAAGTAGAAAAAGGCTATGATATACTTCATATAAGCTTTTCATCAAGATTGAGTTCAAGCTATAATACTACTGAAATATGTGCAGAAAGCGTAATGGAAGAATTTCCAGAGTCCAAAATAATAGTAGTTGATTCTCTATCAGGTACAGTTGGGCAAGGATTTCTAGTTATGAAGGCAGTTGAGATGAAAAATCAAGGCAAAACTATAGATGAGATATCTACATGGTTAAATGAAAATAAAAAGCATATAATACATGAATTTATAGTATCAGACTTAAATCATTTATTCCGTGGGGGCAGACTTTCAAAATCTCAAGCTGTTATAGGAACTGTGCTAAATATAAATCCTATACTTCATATGGATGACCAAGGAAAATTAGCTAATATATCAAAGGTAAGAGGGCGTAAGAAGGCATTAAATGTATTAGCTGATAACATAGAGAAAAATGCAGATATAAAAAAATTGAAAGAGGTATTTATATCCCATGGAGATTGTATAGATGATGCTGAATATCTAGCAGATAGAATAAAAAATAAATATGGAATAAAAAATATAATGATTCAAGATATTTGTCCGACTATAGGAGCTCATACTGCACAGGGTACGGTTGTAGTTGCTTATTTTGGAGAAAAAAGATAAAAAAATAAAATTTTTTTAAAAAAAGTACCCAAAATTTATGCTCTAGATGTATTTAATAGTAAAAGAAAACAAAGCAAAAATTTAGGAGGTAAGAAATATGAAAAATATAATAACAATGTTAGGAATAGTAGTAATAGCAGGTATGTGTATGGTAGGTTGTTCTAATTCATCGGCGGATAGTAGTAGTGTAAAAACAGAGACACAAAGTACATCAGTAGCATCTGCATCACAAGAAAATTCAACTAAGGATTATATAGGAGAAGATAAGGCTAAAGAAATAATGCAAAAAGAAGTGCCTGAAGGCGCTGAATTTGTAAATTTCCAACTAGATGAAGATAAAGATGATAATACAGCGGAATATGAAGGAGAATTAGTAAAAGACGACACAGAATACGATATAACTGTAGACGCTGTAACAGGTGAAGTTTTAGAATCAGAACAAGAAAAATATGATGGAAGATATGAAAATAATACTTCTAAAGCAAATGATTCAAGTGAACAATATATAACTAGAGAGAAAGCAAAACAAATAATGAAAAAAGAAGTTCCAGATGCTAAAATAGTAGCACTTGAATTCGATAAAAATGATGATGATAATGAACCAGCAACATACGAAGGCGAATTAGTAAAAGACAACACAGAATACGATGTAACAGTAGATGCTATAACAGGCGAAGTTTTACATGTAGAAAAAGAAGCTATTAAATAAGAAATTATAGAAATGCAAATTTAAGAGGGATATAGGATTAATTTTCTATATCTCTTTTTTTGAGCGAATTTGTATTAGTTATAAAATCATAATATGTCAAAAAAATAATGGAAATGTAACAGTATGTAATTATATATCATATTAAATAATAAGAATGTAATTAAAGGAGTAATACAAGTGGATAGTAAAATTAGAAAATTCAATGTTACAGTATTATCAATTCCGATTGTATATGATTTTTTTGGCGATCATGATCCAAATGGATTAATGTATATATTAAGTGAAGATAAAGAAAAAGTAAAAGAAAAAGCTATGCGTAACTTTAATAATAAGGATGAAAATGAAGACCCACTACCAATACCTACAGATGAAGTTCAGCCTCTTACAATAAGGGTAAATGTTGGAGAAACAATAATAATTGAATTTGAGCACGATGAAGACAGAAGATTATCGATTAATATGCATGGACTCAAATATAAAAATATAAAATCAGACGGAGCTAATGTAGGCTACAATGAAGATTCTACAGTTGGCAAAGGTGAAAAAATAACTTACGAATGGTATGCTGATAGAGAAGGAATATTTTATTTCAGCGATATGGGAGATACACGCTTTAGTGAAGAAGGAACAAATATACACGGGTTATTTGGAGCGCTTATAGTACAAGCATAAGGCTCTACATGGGCAGATCCTGTAGATGGAAGTGAATTGAAAAGCGGTGCATTTGCAGATATACACAATCCAGATAAACCGAGCTTTAGAGAATATGCAGTATATTTTCACGATGAACTTGAAATGAAAAATAGATTTGGAGGACAAATAATTGATCCGCATACTGGTCAACCGATGGGAGTAACTGCAATTAGCTATAGATCAGAGCCGATGGTAAATAGAGCTCATTTTTTACCAGATAAAGATAGAGGTTTTAAATACTGCAATCCTTGTGATGAAAGAGATAGCGGTGGAGTTGTAGATATAATAAAACCAGATCATACTTTAGTAGATGGAGAAGATGTTTCTATGAGTTCATGGACTTATGGTGATCCAGCGACTTTTATACCGAGAGCCTATGTAGGAGATCCATCGAGATTTAGACTTATACATGGTGGGGTTAAAGAAACTCATGTATTTCACCTCCATACACATCAGTGGAAGCTAGAACCTGATGACCCAGATTCGACTATAATAGATTCAATATCTATAGCTCCACAAGAAACATATGATATAGATATACTACATGGTGCAGGAAGCCTTGCCGGATCTATAGGAGATCATATATGGCACTGCCATTTATATCCACATTTTCATGAAGGAATGTGGTCCTTGTGGAGAGTATTCGATAGATTAGAAACTGGAAAAGATACAGTAGTTGAGAATGGCGAAATTATACCTCCATTATACCCAAATGGAACTTATGTAAAGGCTTTAAATCCTCTACCTGATAGAAAAAAACCACCTAAAAAAAGTTTACGTCACCCAGGATTTTACAACTTTATAAATGGAGAATTTAGAGAAAGACCTAAACAACCACCTTTAGGAATTTTAAATCAAATAGTAGAAAGATATTATGCTAATGAAGAATTAAACGCTTGCTTCTTCCATGACCATCTAAATCCAAATTCACATCAACAGCATGGATTGTTTGGAGGACTTATAATAGAACCTAAGGGGTTAACTTATCATGATCCACAAACAGGTAAACGAATAAAATATGGTACAAAAGCTGTTATAAAAACACCTTCAGGTAGAGCATTTAGAGAATTTGGATTATTTGTTCATGATTTTGTATTGTTATTCGATAGACATAAAAAGGCATTAAATCCTCCTCCATTTCCAGGTTCGCATGATGACCCAGGTGTCATGGGTATAAATTATAAATGTGAACCACTTAGAGAACGATTAAATGACAAATACGATGACCCATCAGATGTATTTAATTCAAATATTCATGGAGATCCAGTTACACCAATTCTTGAAACATATCCAGGAGAAGAAATAGTTATAAGATTATTAGACGGTGCACAAGAGGAACAGCATATTTTTAATATACACGGAATGAAGTGGAGAAAAGAAATAACAGACAGAAAATCACCATTAGTTCAAGCTCAAACCCTAGGAATATCAGAAGCATTTAATATAAGAATAACTGACGATTACAAACCAGGCGATTATATATATTATTTCGGAGGTCAAGATGACTTATGGCTAGGATTATGGGGAATAATAAGAGTATACAAAAATAAAAACAATAAATTAATTCCTATTGATGGCTGTAAAAAATGTTCATTTGATAAAGTTAAATCCTATAAAGACGAAATTAAGGATTGTATGATTAAGAGTAAATATTGCCCATATAAAAAGATAAGAGAGTTCCATATTGCCGCTATACAAAAGGACTTAATATACAATAAATACAAAGACCACGATCCGTATGGTCTATTATTTGTACCATATGAAATTAAAGATGATGTAATAAGCGGAAAAATAGAACCTAAGCCTTTAATATTGAGAGCAAATAAAAGTGAATATATAAAAATAACTTTAACTAATTGCTTCAATGAGCAAATACCATTTTTAAAATATCCAGGTGTACCAGTAGATAAAAAAATAATCCCATCTATGAGAGTGGGAATTAGCACACAATTTTTAAGATTCGATCCAGTAAAAGACAGTGGCGTAAATATAGGATATAATGGCGAAGAACAAACTGTAGCACCAGGAGAAAGTAAAACATATCTATGGTATGCAGATGAAGAGTATGGAGCTTGTCTATTGTCATCTTTTACAGATATAAGAAACCATAGATATCACGGGTTATTCGGAGCAATAATAATAGAGCCTGAAGGCGCCAAAATATACAGTTCTTATGACAATGGATATAAAGCCGATTATCAAGAACAGGTATTAGTATCTGCAGGTAAAAATGAGAAGTTTAGAGAATTTGTTTTATTTATGCAAAATGGTATAAGACTTGTGGATGAAAAAGGAAATTTAATACAAACTGCTGTAGAAGAGGAGGAAACTGAAGAACCTGTAGAGCATGGAGAGTCAAAAATCTCTACAGAAAATACTTTGAAGGATGAATTAGCTATTGAACCTGTTGATTTTGAAGATAGAGGAGAAAAAGGATTTAACTATAAATCAGAGAGATTTTTCAATAGATTACAACATAATCCTGATATATCTAAGGTATTTAGCTCTAAAGAACATGAAGACCCATCAACACCTGTATTAGAAGCATATCCAGGTGAAAAAGTTATAATAAGACTTCTAATGCCAGCAGATAAACCTAGAAATACAAGCTTTACAGTTCACGGTCATGAATGGATGGCTCGACCAGAGGATCCGTTCACAAGAATTATATCAACTCAAGGTGCTATCAGTGTAGGAAATGTATTTAATATAGAACTATTAAATGGAGCATCTATGGTATCTGGTGACTATTTATATAGATCGAGCATAATAAAATGGGATATAGAATCAGGAATGTGGGGCATTTTAAGAATTAAAGATGATAAAGATTGTAAATAGTAATAAAGGTAATATAGACGATGTAAATTTGATAAAAAAAGAGCTAGAGCAAGCTCTTTTTTTATCAAAAAATATTCCATTCAAAGTAAATATATTTTTTACAAATCCAATATTTTCTCTCTAAGATAAAATTAATTTAATTCGCAATAATTTTTAAGCCCACATTTAATAAAATTATCAATAGTATTTTGTATTTCACACCATTTTTCATTATTTTTATACATATGTTTGTTTATTGCAAGGCATCCATTTATTTGAAAAATTAGAATGGCCTCAGCTTGTGTATATGAGAGCTTATATAGACTTATAAGATTTGATATATACTCATCTTTTTGTAAAGAAATCATTTTGTCAATTATATAGTTACTTAATGAATCATTAAGTAGCAAATCTGAGTACTTGGGATTTTCTTGTATCATCTTACAAAGTGGATAAGTGCATTGCTTACTTTCTTTATTATTAATAAGATCTAAATGAGAAAAAATACTGCTAGTTTCCTGAAACATTTCATCTAATAAATCATCGAGTACATCATATAAATCACAATAATGTATATAAAAAGTACCTCTATTAATTTCACACATTTTACATATTTCAGTAACCGTTATTTTTTCAAAGGGTTTCTTTTTAACCATTTTTAATAAAGATTTTTTAATTATATCTTTAGTATATTTTGTTCTACGATCTAATTTTTTCTCTTTTTTAAAATTTTCCATTATGTTTCTCCTAATTCAAAAGTTAAATTTAATATGTTATTAATTATAATTAAAATACTAAAAATTCAATAATACTTATATTTATCTTAATTATAACAAATATATAGTTAACTATTTAATGAACAATTTATAAAATGTGTTGATAAACGAACAAATTGGCCAAATGTGATTATTGAATGAAAGCTCTTAAAATAATAATATAATTTATGAACATATGTTTATAAATTAGGAGGGATTTAAATGGCACATGTAGTTGCAGTAGCAGGAAAAGGTGGAGTAGGGAAAACAACTTTAACATCTTTAATAATTAAGTATTTATGTGAGAATAATAAAACACCTATTTTAGCAGTTGATGCAGATGCGAATGCTAATTTAGATGAGGTTCTTGGAGTAAAAAGTGATATTACATTAGGTCAAATTAGAGAAGAAATGGGAAAGACAGGAATAGATACAAATATTCCTAAAAATGTGACAAAAAGAGAATTCTTTGAAATGAAATTAAATGATGCAATTATTGAAGAGGATGATTTTGATTTAATGGTTATGGGTCGTTCTCAAGGTGAAGGATGTTATTGTTTTGTTAATAGTGTTTTACAATCTCAAATAAAAAAATTACAAAATAATTATAAATATATAATAGTGGATAATGAAGCAGGTATGGAGCATATTAGTAGAGGTATTTTACCTAAAATAGATACAATGATTCTTGTTAGTGATTGTTCTAGAAGAGGTGTTCAAGCTACTGGAAGAATATCAGAACTAATTAAAGAGTGTAATATAAACCCAGGTAGAATAGGATTAATAGTAAATAGAGCACCAAATGGAGAACTTTCTGAAGGAACAAAAGAGGAAATTGATAAACAGGGATTAGAATTATTAGGAGTTATTCCTCATGATAATGCAGTTTATGAATATGATTGTGATGGAAAGCCGATGATAAGTTTACCAGAGGATTCACCAGTTAAAAAATCATTACAAAAAATAATATCAGAAATAAATTTATAAAAATATATAGTAAAGTAATGATAGCTATATTTATAAAAGATATCTTTTAAGTGTTAATTAAGAAAGAAACTGGAATATAATTCAGTTTCTTTTTTTGAATATGAATTGTTATTAATAATGAAAGAGTGAATTTTATAGATATATTTATGTCAGATAGAGAACAATAATAAATAATGAAATTAGTGATATTTGTTACATAATATGTAAAAAAATCATGATATAATTAACAATATGTGGTTAAAATAAGTATATACGTTATAATTATCCAAAAGATGGGTAATTATATAAAAAATAAATAATCGTGAAAATAAAAGGAGATAATAAAAGGAGATAATAAATGGATATATTAGATAACTTAAGAGAACAAGGAATAAGAGAATCACTAATCAAGGATATTGAACACTTTAGAAAAGAATACGATGTAAAAGAAGAATTAAAGCAAAGAGTAACAAAATCACCGGCCTTCTTTATAGGAAAAGACATTCTAGAAATGTGTATAAGTGCAATTTTAGAGGAAGAAAATATACTATTATCTGGACCAAAGGCAACAGGTAAGAACCTACTATCTGACAACTTATCAGAAATATTTGGAAGACCACAATGGAATACTTCTTTCCACATAAATACAGACAGTGCATCTTTAATAGGTACAGACACATTTATAGACAATGAAGTAAGACTTAGACGAGGTTCTGTTTACGAATGTGCTGTAAACGGTGGATTTGGTATATTCGATGAAATAAATATGGCAAAAAACGATGCTATAGTAGTACTTCACTCTGCACTTGACTACAGAAGGGTTATCGATGTGCCAGGATACGAAAGAATTAACCTTCATCCAGCGACTAGATTTATAGGTACTATGAACTACGAATACGCAGGTACTAAGGAATTAAATGAAGCATTAGTTTCAAGATTTTTAGTAATAGATATTCCAGCTGTAGATGAAGAAAAATTAATGATGATTTTAAAAAGAGAATTCCCTACAGTAGACAGTGAAAAGCTACTTCAATTCATAGGAATATTCCTAGATTTACAGCTTAAAGCAGAAAACGGTGAAATATCAACAAAAGCAATAGACCTAAGAGGTATGATAGGTGCTTTAAAAACTATAAAAAGAGGTCTAAAACCAACTCTTGCAATTAATATGGGAATTACAGGTAAGACTTTTGATGTTTATGAAAAAGAAATGGTATCAGATATCATAAGAACTAGAATTCCTGAAGGATGGGAAAGCTCTGACATATTCCCAAATGATTAGTTAAAAGGGTGATCGATATGGCGAAAGGTTTAAATTGGATATTTAACGAATATGAGTTTGACAATAGAGTAAACAATTTGGCTTGGACAGTTTCAGGAAAATACGACGAAGAGATAGACTCTGCAGAAAAGGACTACAGCTCAAAGGATGCGTCTATGTATTACGCGATAATTGCAGGTGCTAGAAGAAAATACGTCGATTGGGAGACTGTCAAAAAGTTTTTAGTGAATAGAATAAAATCTGGATACAACAAAGACATATTGCTGACAATAATACAAATTGTACTAAATGATGTCGCTGAAAAAAAGGTAATAGAAGAAAGACCTGGAGTAGTAGACATCAGAAATAAGGCGTATTCAGATATTTTAAAGAGTTATTCAAAAATACATAAAGAAGATATTCTACAGCTTCTAAAATATACCTATGTACTTCAACAAATGGATAGACATCCAGTTATGGATAGATTAGTTAGAAAAATACTTAGAGAAATTAATTCAATCGATTCTAATGACGATATAATGAATATTTTAAAAAGGGTAGATGAAATATATCTTACATATTTTCAGCATATATTAGATAGTCAAAGTGAAAATGTAGAATTTGCAGAAGATGATGTAAAAAATGTCGAAGTAAATTTCGATACATTTTCTGACTTTATGTTAGAGGAATTATACAACGACCAAGAAACACAAACTGTCGAGACAGAAATTAAAAACCTAAACAGCGGAATGTTAGTAGACAGCATAGGTGAAGAAAGAGGTGATATAGATCTAGAATCAACACCAAATAGAGTTATATATGTCGACGAAGAAATGCTTAACAAGATATACAAAAGAGTAGAATATTATTACGGACAATCTTATTTAAATGAAAGTGATAGAAGAAAAATAGAAGCAAGAAACTGTAGAAACGTGCATGAAGGCTGTAGACTTCATTTTACTGATGGAGTTTTAAGATCTCACTGCGAAAATGCGTTTCAATTAAAATATGTAACTAGACAGAAGGACAACAATATATTTGAGTTTCAGTTTAAAATAAAAACATTCAGAAGACAAATAAATAAGCTAAAGGAAAGTTTTTCTAGATTATTAATAGAAGAAAGCTCTTCTGATAGAGTTTATTCTGATTGTGGAACTATATATGCAAACAAAGCATGGCGTATAGGAAGAAGTAGTAACAACAAGGTGTTTTACAAGGATGTTGATAATGGAAAGGGTAGATACGTTATAGATATATTACTCGATTCAAGTGGTTCACAAACTTCGAAACAATTTATGGTAGCTATCCAGGCGTATATACTTTCTGCAGCGCTTACATTAGTTGGTATACCTAATAGAGTTATGGGATTTCAAAGCTTCTTAGACTACACTATTTTGAAAAGATTTAGAGATTACAACGACAATGTAAGAAAATGCGAAGACATATTTGAATATTACTGCGCTGGAAACAATAGAGATGGCTTGGCGATAAAGGCTACATGTGATGGGCTTTTAGAGCGCGACGAAGAAAATAAAATTCTAATCGTACTTAGCGACGGTAAACCAAACGATGTAAAAATAGGTAAGGATACTTCTCGAAGTATAAGAGGCGAAACTGCTTACAAAGGTGTAGTCGGTATTAACGACACTGCTATGGAGGTAAGAAAGGCTAGAAAAAGAGGAATAATGGTATTAGGAGTTTTCACAGGTAAAGAAACTGACTTAGAGGCAGAAAAGAAAATCTACGGGAAGGATTTTATTTATATAAAAGACATACAAAGATTTTCTGATATAGTTTCTACATATTTGAAAAAAGTAATAAGAAATTAAATTCTATATGGTTTAAATCGTTATCGCAGGCTATTTATAGATAACTAAATGGAATTATTAATTCCATAAAAAAATAATTTTAAAATACTATTGCAAAATTATGTAATAGTTATTACAATTAAAGCTAGGTAATAATTTACAGTTTTTGCATATTTAATTACAATGTAATGATAATTTGCACAATGTATAAATTTACCAACGATAACAAAATGGAATTACGAAAAACATCACAATTTGTCTATCTATGCTATAATGTAAATGTATTTAGATACAATATGTGAGTATTAATAATTATAAATAATATATTTTAGGTTCTAATATTTGATTAATAGGGAAAGAGGTGTAATTCCTCTACAGCCCCCGCTACTGTAATGTTGACGAATCTCTCTAAAATAACCACTGTGATATAAAGTATCATGGGAAGGTGAGAGATAGGATGATGCTAAGTCAGGAGACCTGCCTAGGATATAATAGAGAAGTTTCTTCGGGGTTGGAGAGAATATCTTATTAAGAATAATATAAAACTTATTAAGTATATCTACCTAACCTATCAAATGGTTAGGTTTTTTATTTTATTAATACGAATTATTTAAAATATATTATTACTTTAAGGAGCGTAGAGATATGAGATTACAAAAAACAAATATTAAGTGGTGTTTATTAGCAGCATTCATGTTAGTATTAGCACCTACAGTTTCAGGGGCTATGCATATCATGGAAGGCTTCTTGCCTGTTAAATGGGCAGTAATTTGGTATGTATTATTTATACCATTCTTTGTTATAGGTTTAAAAAACATAACAAAAGTAGTAAAAGAACAACCAAAGAAGAAATTATTATTAGCTTTATGTGGTGCTTTTGTGTTTGTTCTTTCTGCACTTAAGATACCTTCAGTAACAGGTAGTTGTTCGCATCCAACAGGTGTAGGACTTGCTTCAATATTATTTGGACCAAGTGTAACAGTTGTTTTAGGAACAATAGTATTATTATTCCAAGCTTTATTATTAGCTCATGGTGGAATAACAACTTTAGGAGCAAATGCATTTTCAATGGCAATATTTGGACCAATAGTATCATATGTCATTTGGAAATTATTAAAAGATAAAGTAAATAGAAATGTAGTTGTATTTTTAGCTGCAGCTATAGGGGATTTAGCTACATATACATTGACTTCACTACAATTAGGGTTAGCGTTCCCTGATCCAGTTGGTGGATTTGCGGTATCTGCTGCTAAATTCTTAGGAATATTCTTTATAACACAAATTCCTATAGCAATAGCAGAAGGATTATTAACAACAATAATCTACAACTTTATAACAGAAAATGAAGATAAGGAGGTACTAGCATAATGGATACTCAAGCAAAAACAAAAAAAGGAAGTAGTGCTAAGTTAACAATCGTATTATTGCTATTAGTTTTAGCTATAGTTATCGTACCTCAAGTTATAAAAAGTGGTGCAGAATTTGGTGGAGCTGACGGTGAAGCTGAGGCTGCTATCACAGAAATTAATCCTGATTACCAACCTTGGTTTAGTAGTATATTTGAACCAGCTAGTGGCGAAATAGAAAGCTTACTATTTGCATCTCAAGCAGCATTAGGTGCTGGAATAGTTGGATACTATATAGGTGCTACTAGAACTAAGAAAAAAATGAAAGAAGATAAATAATTCTAGAAAGAAGATAAAATTAATGATAATAGATGATTATGCTTATAGAAATAAATTATTTAAAGTTAATCCAAATATAAAATTTAGCATAGGTATGTTATTTTTAATAATATCATTAATTAGTCCTTACAATATATTATCTGTATTGATAATATTAGGTATGAGTATCACAATAGTTGGAATTGCAAAGATAGAATTTAAAGACTATGTACATTTTATAAAAATACCATTTTCTTTTTTAGTAATAAGTATTATCATGATTTTGATAAATTTTTCAGGTGATAAATCTGTTTTACTTCATTACATAAAAATAGGAGGTTTATATATAGGAGTTTCTCAAACATCTATAGATACATCTATGCACTTGTTTTTTAGAGCATTGTCGTGTCTAACATGTATATATTTTATAATGTTGACGACACCTTTTAACCAGCTTATATTTATATTTAAGAAATTACATCTACCAGATATAGTGTTGGAATTATCAATGCTTATGTATAGATTTATATTTATATTCATGGAGGAGGTTTCTGATATAAGAACCTCACAGGAGCTTAGATTTGGATATATAAATTTAAAAAATGGATATCACTCATTTGGACTTTTAGTAAATATGCTGTTTAAGAGAATGATGATAAGATATGATGAAATGAGTATAGCTTTAGATATGAAACTATTTGACGGCACATTTCATATAGTAGAGGATAGTAAAGATGTTTAAAATAAATAATTTAACATATCAATATGATAAAACTAGAAAGGCTCTCGATAATGTAAGTATGGACTTTGATAAAGGGGAGGTAATCGGAATCATAGGATCAAATGGTTCTGGGAAGTCTACTTTATTCAATAATCTTATGGGAATTTTGAAATCAACAGAAGGAGAAATACTATACAAGGGAGAACAAATAAAGTATGACAAAAAAAGCTTATACAATCTAAGAAAAGAAGTTGGAATAGTATTCCAAGATCCAGAAAAGCAGATATTCTACTCAATGGTATATGACGATATTGCTTTTGCACTTAGAAATATAGGCATAGATGAAAAAACAATTAAAAAGAGAATCACCAACGCTTTAGAAGCAGTAAATGGTTTAGAATTTATAGATAGACCAGTTCATAATTTGAGCTTTGGTCAGAAAAAAAGAGTCGCAATAGCATCTGTAGTCGCTATGGAAAACAAATTGGTATTATTAGATGAGCCTACAGCAGGCTTAGATCCAATAAGCACTAGAGCTATTGTAGACATAATAAAGGGTCTTAATAAAAGAGGTGTTAAAATCGTAATATCCAGCCACGATATGAATTTAATCTATGAAATATGTGACTATGTATATGTTTTAAATCAAGGACACCTTATAAATGAAGGTACTAGAGAAGAGGTTTTCGTCAATGAAGAAAAAATCGACGAAGCTAGACTTGAGTTACCATGGCTTGTGAAGCTTCACAAACATATGGGATTGCCTTTGTTTACAAAAGAAGAAGACCTATACAGCTACTGGAATCATAGAGAACAGAAGACTGTATAAACGAAATCGCCCTCAACCTATTTTATAATAAAATAGTTTGAAAATAAAATAACCCTTAACCTATAATAGGTACCCCAGGATTACTCCAAAAGTTCTGGGGATTTTTTTTATGCAAAAATTTAAGGCTGTAGACGAAATTATTTGCCTACAGCCTTTAGTATATAGAAAATTTATGAGAATTAAAGTAAACCTACTTTAGTTAATGCTTGTTCAAGATCTCCGATGATATCTTCAACATCTTCTATTCCGACAGAAAATCTGAAAAATCCGTTTGAGAATTCATCAGGATATAAGTATTGTCTTTCGTCGTCTTCACCTAAG
This sequence comes from Intestinibacter sp., assembly GCF_034113885.1. GTDB lineage: Bacteria > Bacillota > Clostridia > Peptostreptococcales > Peptostreptococcaceae > Intestinibacter. Next base: position 20,486 of record NZ_JAXEWM010000131.1, on the reverse strand, counting down.
AATACGATTAAGCTTTCGTCATGTCCTAGTGAAACAGCAGAAGTAATCACCTTAAGATAGCTTACAAATTTATTATGAGTGTCGTGATCTGCTTTTAATCCAAATGATAATACGCCACCAAATCCGTTTAGCATTTGTTTTTTAGCAACTTCATGGCCTTTGAAGCTTTCAAGTCCAGGATAAGCTACAAAGCTTACACAATCTAAGTCTTCAAGCCATTTAGCGACTGCTAGGGCATTTTCGTTGTGTTGTCTCATTCTAAGAGGTAGAGTAACTGAACCACGCATGATTAACCATGCATTGAAAGGACTTATAGCGCCTCCTAGATTTACTTGAGATTGTGCACGTATAATATCTAAGTATTTAGTTTTTCCTATTATAGCACCACCCATTGAGTCTCCGTGACCGTTTATGTATTTAGTCAAACTTTCTATAGTGAAGTCAGCTCCTAAATCAATAGGTCTTTGGTTGTATGGTGATGCGAATGTATTATCTACTGAAAGCAATGCACCGTTTTCGTGTGCAATTTTGGCGATTTCTTCTATATCTGAAATCATTAAAGTAGGGTTTCCTGGTGTTTCTATGTGGATTAATTTTGTATTAGGGCGAATTGCCTTTCTAACATTTTCTGGGTCAGTAGTATCCACAAGAGTTGTTTCAACACCGAACTTGTTATTTAATAATTCATTTAATAAACGATATACAGCTATATAAGTAACACTAGAGAATATAACGTGATCTCCTTTTTCTAATAAAGCGAAGAATAAACCTGAAAGTGCTGCAACTCCAGATGCTAGAACTACACAGTCTTCACCATTTTATAAGCTCGCTATTTTTTCTTGTAAATATTGTTGGTTGGAACCACCATTTCTTGTATATAAGTTACCACCTGAACTACTCCAGTTTATATCTGAAGGATCGTAAGGTAATTCATAACTATTTGCCATTGTTATAGGTCTTTTGATAGCACCTGTTTCTGCATCTACATCATTTCCTGTGTGTACTGCTCTTGTTTGAAATCCATATTCTTTTCCATAAGTACGTTTTGCCATGTTTTCACCTCTAAAAATAATAGTTTAATTTCATAGTATGCCTATAGGAAATATATGTCAATAATTATTTGATTAATTTTTAAATAACTTGACAAATATAAAAATTGATTGTACTATTGTACTATAGTATTAATACAGTAAAGGAGGTGTTAATATGGAATGGCAGATTGATAATAATAAACCTGTTTATATACAGCTTGTTGAGCAATTGAAGATGAAGATAATTTCAGGGGAAATCGAGTTAGATTCTAAATTAGATTCTGTCAGAAACCTAGCTGCAGAGGCTATGGTAAATCCAAATACTATGCAAAAGGCACTAGCAGAATTAGAGAGACAGGGCTTTGTATATTCTAAGAGAACAAGTGGAAGATTTGTAACAGATGACAAAGCTTTGATAGATAGAGAACGAAAAAATTTAGTAAAGGAAAGCGTGAAATCATCCTTAGAAACTCTGATAAATTTAGGATATACAGATGAAGAAATAATGAGATTAATTGAAGAAATTTTAAAGGAGGGTAAACATGAGTAATATAGTGGAATTTAAAAATGTTTACAAGAAATACGGTAAACTAGAAGCTTTAAAAGGAATCGATATCGAGATTCCTAGGGGAAAAATAGTCGGACTTTTAGGTCCAAATGGAAGCGGAAAGACAACTATGATAAAGATGATGAATGGATTACTTACTGCTACTGAAGGGGAAGTACTTATAAACGGTATGAAGCCTGGAGTAGAAACTAAAAAAATAGTTTCATATCTACCAGAAAAGACTTACTTAAATGAATGGATGAAGGTCAAGGATATAATAGAGTTTTTCAAGGATTTTTATCCTGATTTTGACGAAATGAGAGCTCTTCAAATGCTAAAAAGTCTAGATATCGATGAAAATAGAAAATTAAAAACTCTATCAAAGGGTACAAAAGAAAAGGTTCAGTTGATTTTAGTTATGGCTAGAAATGCTGATTTATATATACTAGACGAACCTATAGGCGGTGTCGATCCAGCGGCCAGAAGCTTTATATTAGACACTATACTTAAAAACTTCAACGAGAATTCTACTTTATTGATTGCAACTCATTTGATAAGTGAGATAGAAAATATATGTGATGAGGTTATATTTTTAGCTTATGGGGAGGTCGTTTTACAAGGGGATGTAGACGAAATAAGAGCTGAAAAACAAAAATCAATAGATGCTATTTTTAGGGAGGAATTTAGATGCTAGGAAAATTAATGAAATACGAAATTAGATCTTGTGGAAGAATATTTTTTCCATTTTATATAATTGTATTGGTATTTTCTATATTAGGTGGATTATTTATAAATTTTGACAATGGCATACATGATTTCACATTTGTATATTTAATAGGTATGTTAGCAGCATTTGCTTTGTTTGTAGCTGCCATTGTGTTGACTATAGTTCTTATAGTTCAAAGATTTAACAAGAGTCTTTTAGGTGATGAAGGATATTTGATGTTTACGCTGCCAGTTAGCAAGGAATCTTTAGTATTATCTAAGTTTTTAACTTCATTGATATTTATAATATTAACTGTGATAGTTTCTTTTGTTTCTATTACTTTAGTTTCTGTTATGGTTAGCTATAAGGTCGATGAAGTTTTAGATATGGGTTATTTATTTAGAAGTGTGAAAGACGTATTTTCACAAAATATAGGAGCTATGGCTTTCTATAGCTTGAATTATATAGCTGATTATTCAACATTTATATTTACAATATATTTAGCAAGTGCAATATGTCATTTAAATGTATTTTCTAAGTATAAAGTATTATCAGCTTTTGGCTCATTCATAATTTTATCTTTGATTCAATCAGGGATAGGAGGAGCAATTGCTTTACTTGTTACTGATGATAAAGCTATAGCTATAAGTGAAAATATGTCAAGCTTTGATATAGGTGGAACTTTTAATGCAGTATTTTCAATTGGAACTTATGATATTATAATATTTATAGCAAATGTAGCAATTGCAGTAGCTTTGTTCTTTGCTACAACTACTTTATTAAATAAGAAGCTTAATTTAGAATAAAAAATAGAGATTAGATTAAAAAATATACCTTTTGATAATAGTCTTAAGTTATTATCAGAAGAGTATATTTTTTTTGTAAACATCTTTCATTTATTTATTAGATAGTCTAAAATATGTCTATACTCTAAATAATATATTTATTAGAAACGGAGGAAAATCATGATTTTAGATACAATTGAGATGCTGAATCCTGCCCAAAGGGAAGCCGTTGAACAGACAGAAGGACCGATACTAATTCTGGCTGGTGCAGGTTCAGGAAAAACTAGAGTTCTAACTACTAGAATAGGATATCTTATGGAAGTAAAAAAGGTAAAGGCTGAAAATATTTTGGCGATAACCTTTACTAATAAAGCAGCAAATGAGATGAGAGAAAGGGTAGATGAAACTCTAAAGGACGAAGATACTAGTGCGATGTGGATAACTACATTCCACTCTTGCTGTGTAAGAATACTTAGAAAAGCAATAAACAAAATCGGCTACAACAGAAGCTTCGTTATATACGATAGTGCAGACCAAATTACTCTTATCAAGGACTGTATGAGAGAGTTAAATTACAGCGAAAAGGCTATAGAACCTAAATATGTGATTAGCGTAATATCAAATGCAAAGGATAAGCTTATAAGTCCTAAGCAATTTAGAGAGATACATAAGGGTGATTTTTCGAAAATGAAAATCGCCGATATCTATGCACTTTATCAGGATCGTTTAAAGAGAAATAGTGCACTTGATTTCGATGATTTAATAGCAAAGACTGTAGAACTATTTAAAGAGCATGAAGACGTTTTAGAATTTTACAGAAATAGATTTAGATATATAATGGTGGATGAGTACCAAGATACGAGTAGAGCTCAATATGAGCTTATTAAAATGCTTGCTAAGGGACATCAGAATATATGCGTAGTTGGTGACGACGACCAAAGTATATACGGTTGGAGAGGCGCAGATATTAGAAATATACTTGAATTTGAGAAGGACTATGACAACGTACATGTAATAAAATTAGAGCAAAACTACAGATCTACTCAAATTATACTAGATGCGGCAAATTTACTAATTCAAAACAACATAGAAAGAAAGAGAAAGAAGCTTTGGAGTGAAAAGAAGGAAGGAGAATTGATAAAAATTCAACTTGCCGAGGATGAAGTAAGTGAAGCTGAATTTATCGCAAATACTATTGCTACTATGGTTAGGGCAGAAGGTAGAGAATATAGAGATTTTGCTGTTTTATATAGAGCAAATGCACAAGCTAGACCTGTGGAGGATGCTTTAAATAGAAGTCAAATTCCATATAACATATACGGCGGTACTAAGTTCTATGAAAGAAAAGAAATAAAGGATATGGTAGCGTATTTAAGAGTAATACAAAACCCACAGGATGATATATCTCTAAAAAGAATTATAAACGTTCCTAGAAGAGGTATAGGCCTTAGAACTATAGAAAAAATAGAAGATAGAGCCAGCTTAAAGGAAGAAAGCTTATATTCAGTGCTAATAGATATAGACGGAAATTCAGATATATCTAGAAAGGCAAAAGCGAGCATAAACGGCTTTGTAGATATGATGTCTACATTTAGAAGCTTAAAGGAAATATATCCTGCAAGCAAGATGATTGAAAAGGTCATGGATATTACAGGATATTTAGATGAATTAGAAAAGGATAAGAGTGAAGAATCACAGGACAGAATAGAAAACCTAAAGGAATTTATATCTGTAGCTATGGAGTTCGAAAGTAAAAATGAAGATACTAGCTTAGAATCATTTTTAACTAATGTAGCGCTGACATCAGAGCCTAGCGATGAGGAAGAGCATGCAGATAGAGTTTCCTTAATGACTATACATTCAGCCAAAGGTCTAGAGTTTCCAGTAGTATTTTTAAGTGGTATGGAGGAAAAATTATTCCCTATAGCAAGAGCCATATCATCTATGCAGGATACTCAAATTGAAGAGGAAAGAAGGCTTTGCTACGTTGGTATAACTAGAGCTAAGGAAGAGCTATTTATGACTATGACAAACAAGAGAACTTTATACGGTAGAACTAATCATTCTGTTGCATCTAGATTTATAGAAGAGCTTCCAGAAGATAGAGTGGAAAGACTAAATAAGGTTCAAAAAGAAGTTTCATATTCGAAGGCTAGCTACAACATGCTTGATAAATACACTAAAAAATACATGAATAGTGTGAATAAAGCACAGATGGCTAAAAAAGCAAATGCCACAATAAAGCAAAAAACAGATGTAGTAGATGTAGATAACATAAAATTAGGAAGCAAGGTTCATCATCCAAAATTTGGAACAGGCACAGTAGTTGCTCTAAAGGGATCAGATGTAACTATAGCTTTTGATAATCAAGGAATTAAGACTATAAATAAAGAATACACTACGATAGATTTAATTAAATAGATATGTTTGTAAGGGATGATTAAAATAGCTTTATCATCCCTTAAATTTATGAAATAAGGAGTGATAAAAATGAGTATCGGAGTTTGCCTTCCAGGTGGAGGATCAAAAGGAGCATTTCAAGCAGGAGTGTTGGAATCGCTATATGATAGGGGTATAAAAAAATACGATTCATACGCGTGTACATCTATAGGTGCAATCAATGGCTACTACTTATACACAGAAAATGTGGATAAAATGAAAAATATGTGGATAACTAATCAAAAATTAGCCGGAAAACGATTCAAATCTGTTGATAACATTATAGATAACAGCGAAGATTTAGATCCATTATACGAACTAAAAGACAATAATATACAAAATAATTCGAAATTTTATGTGAATTATCTACAAGTAAGGGAAAAAAACGGCAAAGAAATGATTGTGGATATATCAAAATTTGACCACAAAACTAGAGTTGATTACATAAAATACAGCTGTTCTTTACCCTATCATCAAGAAGAGAGGCTGTTTTCAGCTGGGGAGCTACGAGAATATATCGAAGCAGGAAAATTTGATGGGTTTAATCTAGATGGAGGCATGGCACGAAATACATATATAGATCCATTAATTGAGGATAATGTGGATAAAATATTAATAATATCCACAAGACATAATTTCAAATTGCCAGATAGAGTTGAGGAAAAAATAGATAACAGCAAAGTTATTATAATCTCACCAGAAACTCAAATAGACAATAAACAAATGCTAAATTTCTCAAAGGAAATCTGCTCAAAGCTTTATGAAGAGGGATATAAAATAGGACAAAACGTTGATTTAAGCTTATTAGAAAAATAAACGCTATTTGTCAAAATTAGGATTTATTTTTAGATAAAATGGTATATAATAAAATATGAAAACTCAAAAAAGAAAGGAAAGAATCGATATGGAAAATAAAAACCCTATAGTTACTATAGAAATGGAAAATGGAGACAAAATGGTAGCAGAATTATACCCACATATAGCTCCTAACACAGTAAACAACTTTATAAGCTTAGTAAAAAGCGGATTTTATGATGGAATAATATTCCATAGAGTTATAAAAGGATTTATGATACAAGGTGGATGCCCTAATGGAAACGGTATGGGTGGCCCAGGATACTCTATAGCTGGAGAATTCTCAAGCAATGGATTCACAAACAATTTAAAACACGAAAAAGGTGTATTATCAATGGCTAGAACTATGCAACCAAACAGTGCAGGTTCTCAATTCTTTATAATGCATCAAAGAGCTCCTCATCTAGACGGAGAATACGCTGCATTTGGTAGAGTAATAGAAGGATTAGATGTTGTTGATAAAATAGCTTCAGTTAAAGTAAATAGAATGGATAAACCACTTGAAGACCAAAGAATAAAAGCTATGACAGTAGAAACTTTCGGAGTTGAATATCCAGAAGTTGAAAAAATGTAATTAGTTTGGCAATAAAATACTATTTACATTTGTATAAACATCATTTAAAATAGTTTAAGAAGTCTTAAAAACACAAAAAATATACACCTGAGTGACAAGGCAAAATATAAACTGTAGATATTAAGAGAAGTTATTGTGAATTAGTAAATTTGCAATAGCTTTTCTTGCTTTTTTGGAAAAATAAAACCCATCCTCAATTTTTATGAGAACAGGCTTTTATTAAATTACATATTTTTTACAGCATTGGTTAATTTTGGTACTAATTGTTTCTTTCTAGAAACTACACCGTCAGCAAATACACCTTGATCTGCATCTACACCGAATGCTTCAGCTATTACTGAATCATTAGCTTTGTATAGTAAGTAAGAACCTTCTTTGATTATATCAGTTATAGCTAATACTAACATATCGTATTCAGTAGAATTTATATATGATAAGTATTCATCTTTTTTATTTAATATAGAATCTATATCTAAAGTCATAACTTGTCCTATACCAACTTTGTTTCCACTCATATTGAATTCTTTGAAGTCCATGTTAACTATTTCTTCTATAGAGTATTCGTCTAAAGAAGTACCAGCTTTGAACATATCCATTCCATAAGCTTCGTAGTCAACACCTGCTATTTTAGCTAATTCTAAAACAGCTTCTTTATCTAATTCAGTAGTAGTTGGTGATTTGAATATTAATGTATCTGATAATATTGCAGATAATAATAATCCAGCTATGTGTTTAGGAACTTCTACTTTGTTTTCTTTGTATAAATTGTATATAATAGTTGAACAGCATCCAACTGGAGAAACCTTAACTGATATTGGTAAATCAGTAGATATACCACCTATTTTGTGGTGGTCGATTATTTCAACTATATTAGCTTGTTCTATACCATCTGCACTTTGAGCAAATTCGTTGTGGTCAACTAATATAACATTTTTCTTAGATGGACTTAATAAATGTTTTCTAGAAACTAATCCTAAGAATTTACCTTCATCGTCAACAACTGGATAAGCTCTGAAGTTTGTGCTAAGCATAGTTTCTTTTACATCGTCAACGTAGTCGTTTTCGTTGAATAAAACTAAATTATCTCTTGTTATGATGTCTTCTATTTCTGCACATTGATTTATTAAGTTTGAAGCAGTGTATGTATCAACATCAACAGATATAACTGTAACGTTGTTAGCTTTTGCAAGTGCAGTTAATTCATCGTTAAGAGTTGTTTTTCCTGTTAATATTAATAATGCAACTTTAGTATCTATAGCGTATTCGATTATATCGTATCTATTACCAACTATAGCTATATCACCTTCATTTAGAAGATTCATTATTTCTTCTATTCCATAAGATAGAGTAGTTACTCTACCATCGAAAGTTTCGTTGCATTTTACCAATACTTCACCTTTTAAGTTATAACAAACATTTTCTAGAGGTATGTTAACTTTTCTAAAATGTTGGTACATTAAGCTTTTAGCTATTTCTACCATAGTGATTATACCTTCGAATTTTCCATCTACTGATACTACTGGTAAAGTTTTAGTTCCTTTTTCTATCATTGTATTATAAGCGTTTAATACTGAATCGCTAGGTTTTAAAGATTTTACTTTGTCGTAGCTTAAATCCTTAACTTGTATTTTTACATCTTCAAGAACTTCAGGAGCTTCAACATTAAAGTAATTTAAAGCATATTGAGCTTCCTTTCTTACTTCTCCTAAAGCATAAGGAGTAGCTTCAACTCCTAATTGATTTTTTAAATATGCTAATGAAATAGCAGAACATATGGAATCTGTATCTGGACTCTTATGTCCAAAAACTAATAAACTCATATAAATAACTCCTTTCAACTATCTAAAAAATAATCAAAATATATTCTTTTTAAATGAGGATTGAACCAATCCATAAAGATATATTAATTAATAAATTTATTATAACAAATAGGAAACAATATTTGACCATATAAAAAAAATAATGTATAAATTAAGTTTGATATTTGTTATAGAAATCTATTTAGTATTATACAATAAATAAGCATATTAATATAGATAGTATGACAATTATAAATTTAAATCGTATTATAAAATAAAATTATAGAATTTTCGGAAAATATTGACTAAAAACAAAAAAGATGCTATATTTTAAGTAATACATTTTTACACGGGGGCCTATTAAGGCCCCCAATTTATTTTAAAAATCTTTTATTTCTACTTTAGAAAGTATTACTTTTTCGTATTGATTTTTTATAGAGAGAATATGCTTAGATAAATCTAATTCAAAGTTTGCAAATGCAGAGAAAAGGTCTATATCTCTCATTAGATGAACTGTTATAGTTTCCATATTTTTATTTATTCTAAGTAATATAGATCTTACATATGGAAATTGAATCCTAGAGTTAAAAAAGCTAGACTCTCCTATCTCTATATCTAAGCATCTATAATTTACATCTACATATATATCTAAATCATCATCTTCTTCTCTAATTGTTCTATATTCAAAATCACAATCTAAATTTATCTTACCTATTTTAATCATAAATTCCTCCAAGTTTATATCTAATAATATTTAAATTAACATATAAAGATAAGTTTTATCAAGTATGCTAAGTATTATAAGTAGAACTATTTAAGTAAGTTGTATTAAAAAATAAGAGCTTTCATTTGGGGGAATGAAAGCTCAATTAAATTGGGGGAGATTGAGTTAAATATTTAAATTACACTAGTATTATTGGTCAAATTTATAAATTATATACAAATAAAATAAAAAAATTTGAAAAAAGATAAAACTTACAATGTTGACATAAATTGTTATTTAATATATTATAAAAGTAACAAAAAAGTTACAAAATTTACAAAGACAGAAAATAATTGTAACAAATTTATATAAAATCGGGAGGAATCGGAAAAGTGAAAGATATAGTGAAGAGGCTTGTGTGTACGATATTAATAGCTTGTACTATAGTTTGTCAGGTTGCAGTTCCAACTACAGTTGATGCATATACAGCATCGAGTATTTCAACAGGATCATATCGTATAAAAAATGTATATAGTGGAAAATATTTAAATGTTTCAGGTAGCAGAAGTAGCAACGGAACAAATGTAAATATATATACTAAGGATGGAACATCAGGACAAACATTTAAAATAAGCAAATTATCAGGACAATATTGGTTATCACCAAAATGCGCTTCAACTAAAGTAATCAATGTTAAAGGAAGTAGTGTAGTATCTGGTTCTAATGTAAACATATACTCTAAGGATTCAGATGGCGATGGAACTCAATTATGGATATTACAAAAAGTATCAAAAGGATATGTTATCCGCTCAGCAGGAAATGACAATTGTGTTTTAGCAGCTACTGGAAGTAGTAATGGTTCTAATGTATGTGTTAAAACTTATTCAAGTGGAAGTACTAAACAAATATGGACATTAGAAAAAGTATCAACTACAACAACTGAAGAAAGTACTTCAACAACAACTAATAAAACTGTAAGCCAAATAAAAAGCCAAATAGCTTCTACATATGCAAAGGCTAAGTCAATAGCAGGAAGAAGTAATTTTGCTCATCAATGTTCTTTATATGTTTATTCTCAACTTAGAGCATTAAAGATATACCAAGTACCAGATACATATTGGAATGGTAGTGGATGGTATTATAACTTAAAAGCAAATGCTACAACTAGTACAGGATATGTTCAAAAGAAATATTCTGGAAGAAGCTGTCTTACAAAGATAATAAATGCAAACGGTGGGAAAAATGTATATAACATCGTTGTAAGCTTCCCAAAAAGCTATAGATCTTCAAGCTCTGTAGGACATGTTTTATTTATACATGCGATAATAGATGGAAAAGTATACTATTCTGATAATTATAGATATAACGGAATGCCAGAAGGTAGCGTAATAGTAAAATCAGTAAGTGAATTTACTAATTATTTCGCAAGTAACTACGGTGGAATAAATGGAGCAGTTCATTTCGTAAAATAAAAATATTTTAGATATAAAAGATGTACAATTTAAGATTGTGCATCTTTTTTTACAAAAGAAGAGAGTATATACAATTTGTATATACTCCCTTGCTTAAGTATTAGTGTGACTTTTTTATGTAAAAATTAATTATATTTTGCTTCTAGAAGTTCCGTCTAATTTTATTCTATAAACATTTATAGCTGCACTGTAAGCGCCTTCACTTGTAATTCCCATTTCTAATGACATATAGTATATTCTACTATTTCCTGTACATATTCCAACGTTTGCTAATGTAAGCTTTGTAGATGTATCTGTAGCTTTTCTAAGAGTAGTTCTGTTCTTTCCATTTAAATCCATACGACAAATACTGTTATTAGCGTTTACATAGTAGATTTTACCATTGTATAGATTCATTGAAGTAGTTGTTAAAGAAGTTATTTTAGTTTCATTTTTGCCATCAGCAGTCATTTTATAAACTTCTGTACCATCATAATCTGAAACTATGTAATAAATATATCCTTGATAGTAAATCATTTGATCTATAGAGTATTCTTCGTCATCATAATCTTCGAAATCATCCCAATCAAAATCTTCATCAAAGTCTTCATCAAAATCTATATCTGAATCGTCGTAATCATCATCATAATCTTCATCGTCAAATGTGTAAGTAACTAACTTTTTAAGTGTAGTTCTTGATTTAGTATTTGTGTCTATTTTGTAGATTAATTGATTTTCATATCCTGTTGCAAGTACATACGCATAGTTTCCAGAAATAGATAAAGCATCTATAGTTCTTGTAGTTGTAGTGTAAAGAGTTTTAGTTGTCTTTTTAGATGAAATACTATAGTAGCATAGCTTGTCATAGTCATAAGTTGATTTTATATAGTATATACCACTGTCTTTTACTATAAAAGGACTTTCAACATTACCTATTAATCTAGTTTTTCCAGTACCATCAGTTTTAACTCTGTAGATACCAACACTTTCGCCACTATTGTATGTACCTAAATAATAAACATAGTTTCCAACTACATTTATAGAAGGCATTAAGTAAGCATTATTTGCAATAATTTTTTTAGTAGAACTAGTTCCTTTTATTTTGTAGATATTGTAAGATGTCATAAGAACATTAGTTGGTTTAGATGATCTTACATAATTATAACCACTTTTATAAGCAGCTACTCCACCATTGTTTATATTGGAATTAGAGTTTCCGTATACACTAGCAGCATCTACATTTTGGAATAATCCAGTTGTAGATATCATCATACAAACTACTACTGCAATACTTAGAATTTTTTTAAACGTTTTCATAGTAATTCCTCCTATTGTTTGTTTTTACTAACTTAATATTTATTTTTTATAGACACTTTCTAATATTGTATCACAGTAAATGGATTAATTTGGAAACAAAAAAGAAACAGAATAGTATGAATTGATAACATTTTGTTTTTGCTATAGAAAAATTGTAATTAACTATAGCAAAAACATTAAACTTATGGATTCATATTTTATATTTAGAAATGTACTATCTCTTTGGATTTATAAAAGATGCACCTAAGTATTTTTTTATATCTTCATCAGAAGAAAAATCGTCTAGTAATATCTCTCTATCAGAATCTTCAAGTATTACTAAAACCTCGCAATTTCCTTTTAAAAATGCCTTTCTAACAGTTTCTTCTTTGACTTCTCTTACTTTAGTAAATCCTTTTTTAGTTTTTTCAAAATCCTTAGTAAAATAACTTTCCATCATGTTAATAATTTTAGTATATCTATTCATTTCGTTACCTCCTGATATTTATAGTCAAAAATATGTTATAATAAGTTTTTGTATTAACGAAATAATTATAACAAGAGGAGAATATTATGGCTAGTATAAAAAAATCTCAAATACTAGAAAGTATAGAGTTTTGTGAGCAAAAAGGATACTTTAAGAAATTAAATGATATATATTCTAAGCTGCCAAAGGGCGATTGCAGTGGATGTGGAAATTGCTGTATGGAATCTGTAGGAATAAATTTAATAGAGTTTTTAAATATATACAAGCATTTAATATATAGAGAGGAGCTTAGGAGAGCTTCTATTGATAGAATAATCGATTATTATTTTTTAGAGCTATTAAAGAAGAATTCATGCCCTTTTAAGGATGATAACAATAGATGCTTGATATACGAGGTTAGACCGCTTAATTGTAGGTTATTTGGGCATTGGAAGAAGGATGATTATAATAACAACTTACAGAGAGTAATAAAGCAAAATATGGAATATAAAGATGTTTTGAAAGAGATGTATGGTATAGATATAAGTGAAGATGTTCTTAATTTTTCTATAAAATACTGTGAAAAGTTTAAGCCGGAGTTAGATTATTTATCTAAGCAAAGTAGGCTGAGTTTTTCTGATGAAGTAATGAGTTTGGATTCTAGGATTTTAGGTAGCGGACTTATCGATATTGATTATAGAGATAGAGGAATAGTTGAGTATTTTATAGAGTATCTGATGGATTCTGATTTTGCGTATAAGATAAAAATTAGGTTAACTAAAGAGAATAATAGAAAAGTAGTAGATAGAATCAAAAAAATTTACATGTTATAATAGGAAAAGAGCCTTAAAAAGACTGAAATTTTACAAGGAGTGTAGTTTTTATGAAATTACAAGAGGTTTTTGGAAATACATATTTTGTAAAGGGTGGAACTAATACAGGTGTGTATTTATTTGAAAATAACGATGCATTGTTAATAGACCCTGGACTTAGCGGTCTAAGACCTAAAAAAATGCTCGAGATGTTTGAAAATGAGAAAATAAGATTAAAATATATTATAAATACGCATGAGCATGAGGATCACTACGGCGGATGTGCTCAGTTAAAATCTAACAATGGAGACATTGAGATTTTTGCTTCAGATGATGCAAAGTTATTTATAGAAAGACCAGAGCTATTTTCGAATTTTATTTTAGGTGGAAGAAGCAATAAATTTCTTATTGCAAAGCTTTCACATAGAAAAAACGAAAGAGTACTGATTGATAAAACGATAAGTGAAGGTAATCTAAATATAGCAGGAGAAGATTTTGAGGTTATTAGCTTAAAGGGACATACTCCTGGAAGTTTAGGAATACTAACGAAGGACAGAGTTTTATTCGCAGGAGATTTGTTGATAGGTGAAGAAACCTTAAGTAAATACGACTTTTTATTTTTACAGGATGTAAATGAATATTTAAATTCTCTAAATACGGTTCAATTATTGGATTTTGATTATTTAGTATTAGCTCACGGCAAATATGTTTTAGATAAGCATGATGCGATTATTTCGATAAGAAAACATCGAGAAGCTGTACATAAATATCTAAATCAGATAAGAGAAAATATTAAAACTCCTATGAATATAGAAGTTTTACTTAAGAAAATAATAAAAGAAAATAATTTAACCTACAATTATAAAGAATACTACTTCTTTAGAACATCATTAGTATCTTTTATTAGCTATTTAGCAGATTTAGATGAAATAGATTATGAATTAAAGGATTCAGATTTGCTTTACTATACAAAAACAAAATAAATTATGGTAAAATAGTTTTGATTGTTAAATTATTGGACGAAGGGTGAATAATATGAATTACGAAAAATGGGATGAAATATTAGCTCCTTACCAGCATGCAGTTGAAGAACTTAAAGTAAAATTTAAAAATATAAGAAAAGAATTTTTAACTAAGGGTGAGTATTCTCCTATTGAATTTGTTACGGGGAGAACTAAAAAGATTTCTTCTATAATATCTAAAGCAAATAGATTAGATGTCAATGATATAGAAGGGAATATAGATGATATCGCTGGCATAAGAATTATGTGCCAGTTTGTTGAAGATATATATACTATTGTAGACTTAATCAAAAATAGAACAGATATGACTGTTATAAATGAAAAGGACTATATCACTAATTTCAAGGAAAGTGGATATAGAAGCTATCATTTAATAATAAAATATCCTATAAATTCAATTGCAGGGTCAAAGGAGATACATTGTGAAATACAAATAAGAACTCTTGCTATGAATTTCTGGGCGACTATTGAGCATTCTCTAAAATATAAGTACGAGCATTATATACCAGAAAATGTTGCATTGAGACTTAGAAAAGCAGCAGATGCGGCGTTTTTATTAGATGAAGAAATGAGTGAAATAAGAGAGGATATAATGAAGGCTCAAGTAATGTATCAAGCGAAGTCTGTTACATTAAAGGATGTGCTTAAGAAGATACAAGAGCTTTATAATCTAGGAGAGATAAGCAGTGCTCTTAAATATCAAAGACGATTGGACAAGATAGATAGTGAGAGAGATATAGATGAAATAGTTGCTTTAAAGGAAGAAATAGATTATATTTTAGAAGATTTTAAAACGCATAGAATAGAAAAATAACAGGAGGGGGCTGTCTTAAATTTTGAGACAGCTTTTAAATTATAAAAAGCTTTATTTTTATGAAAGGAGATCGATTTATGAGTTTATATGCAATAGGCGATTTGCATTTTTCTACGGAAAATCCTAAACCTATGAATATATTTGGCGATAACTGGGATAATCACGAAGAAAAGATAATTACAAA
Organism: Intestinibacter sp.; assembly: GCF_034113885.1. Taxonomy (GTDB): domain Bacteria; phylum Bacillota; class Clostridia; order Peptostreptococcales; family Peptostreptococcaceae; genus Intestinibacter. The sequence goes on along the minus strand of NZ_JAXEWM010000131.1, from coordinate 5,002 downwards.
TTGGAGAGAAGTAGTCGGCGATGAGGACACAGTATTAGTTCTTGGAGATACTTCTTGGGCTATGAATTTACAAGAGGCAAAGGCTGATTTAGATATAGTTAAGGCGCTTCCAGGCAAGAAAATTTTTATAAAAGGAAACCACGACTATTGGTGGGCTTCACTTTCTAAGGTAAACGCCATGTATCAAGATGAGGATATGAATTTTATACAAAATGGTTACTTTACATACAAGGATTACGCTATATGTGGAAGTAGAGGTTGGCTTTGTCCAAATGAAGTTAAGTTTGATGAAAATGATATGAAGATATATAAAAGAGAGGTTTTGAGATTAGAAATGTCTATAAAAGCAGCTGTAAATGCTGGACATCAAAATCTAATAGCTATAACTCATTATCCACCTACAAATGATGAGCTAGAGGATTCAGAATTTACTAAGCTATATGAAAAGTACGGCGTGAAAAAAGTGATATACGGTCATTTGCATGGCAAAGAATCATTTGATATGGGACTTAAAGGGATTAGAAATGGAATAGAATATATTCTTGCATCTAGTGATTATCTAGATTTTAAATTAGTTAAGGTATTGGATTAATAAAAATTTAAAAATAATGGATTAATATTAATAAAAATTGTAAATACTAAAATATGCATTGTATTATTTTAAGTTTAATTTTGAAAATGGGAACTTAATATATTTGTAACGATAGACAAGGAGAAGAGTTTATGAGATGGATATTAGTATTTATAATTTTGTATTTGATACCTTTGACGATACTTTTTAAGAATTATAAGAAATTTAGTAGAGCTTGTATTTATGGTTGTATGTATGTCGTTTTGGCGACGACTTTAGTTATAAGTAATATGTATATAAGCGGTCTTAAGAGACTTGAACAAGATATAGAGAGCTCTTTTGTTATGAATTGCAATAATTCCAATTTATCTTTAGATACAAGAGAAGATGATTTATTAAAGATAAAGCATTTTAAAAGAGATGTCAGGGATATAGAGGATATTGCTTTAAATCCAATAAAGGAATGCGTATCCTGTACCAAAGATATACAAACATATCTAAAGGACTTAGACCGTGTAAAGAAAAAAGTAGAAAAGGCTATGTATATGTGTGAAAGAGTCATCGAGATTTACGATGATATGGAGGTTCCTCAACTATCACAAGAGCAAGATACCGAGGTTTTAAAGGAATGTTTACAATGTGTAAAGGAAGCATACGAGATGAAATATAAAGCAGTAGAACAAGTGAGTTTAATACTAAATGAAAAAAATACTAGCTATATACCAAAAGTAAAACAATATATAAATAACTCAGATCAAAAATTAAATCAATATAAGAGTAAAATTTCTAATTTAGAGAAAAAAATCGAAAATAGTTAAAAATAAAAAATTTGAACATCGATAACTATAAAGGTTTGACGATGTTCAATTTTTTTATCCGAATTTATTACAAATTAATAAAATTTTTTTAAAGTATGGAGATATATGTTTTTTTGAATTATACTAAAGTATATGGTATAATGAATTCTTAGAAAAATAGGAGATAAAATATGAAAAATTTAAATATATGTATTGATATTGATGGAACAGTTACTAGTCCATATCACTATATGCCTTACTTAAACAGTATTTACAATAGAAATCTAACTGAAGAAGATTTCACGACTGTGTTTTGGGCAGAGCTATATGGAGATACTTTAGAAGGCATGTTAGACAAACTTCATTCAAATTATTTAAATTCTTATTCAGAAGCAAAGGTTGTTGAAGGAGCTAAGGAAGTAATTGATGAACTATATAAAGAGAATAATTTATCTTTTGTAACAGCAAGAAGTGCTGATTTAGAAGAAATAACGAGAAATTGGCTCAAAAAACAACAACTATCTCATGTACCTCTTTATTTACTTGGAACAGATAAAAAACTTGATAAGGCAAAAGAGCTAAAGTGTGATATATTTATAGAAGACCATCCAAAAAATGCTTTACATCTTGCAGAAGGTGGTATAAAAGTAATATTAATTGATTGTAACTACAATAAAAATGTAGAGCATGAAAATATTATTAGAGTTTCTTGCTGGAAAGAAATAAAAGGTGTTATTGATAAACTATAATTAAGTTAGCTTACTCAAAGGAGGCGAAGTTTAATGATAGAATTAAAATTAAAAAATCGAAAAGGTAGCTTTCACGTAAATAGTAAAGAGGTAAAAGACATTCTTGCAGAACGTCAAGATATTGGTTATTTACAAGATATATCTAATTCAATAAATCAAGAAAACATAATGGTTTTTGATTGTGAATTATCAGAAAAAGTATTTTCTAGAGCAGAAATACTTGAAGCTATTGAAGAATTAGGAGAATCAGTTGACGAGTCATTCTTTGAAATTATGTTTGATGATGTTAGACGTTTCTTAAAGGACACAACAGATGAAATAGAAGCAGAACTTCAAGATGTTTATAGCATGGATAATATAAAATGTTATTTTGAAGTATATAATATAAATGAAGAATTTACTGATTTTAAATTTGTATTTTTAGTAAGCTTTGAAGATATTAAAATCGCTTCTTTAAAAAATCTTGCCAAAATTGTTTCTAAGAGACAATTAATAGGTGCGTCTAAATTCTATAGCTAGACAATTGATAAATTTATTAGATTTAAATCTATAGTTTTTTAATAGTGGCTATAGTTTATAGATTTTGTAAATATGAGAAAATAAAATTGCGGGCCTTTAATTTGTAGTAATTAAAATTTATAATTATTACAAATTAGAGGCTCGCTTTTTTGTAAAGCATTTTTATATAAATTTTTTGATTTATGTTTAATTATGTAAAAAAATGTTATAATTTATAATAATTTTATTTTTTTTTAAGGTGGTAAATAATTATGAGAAAATTTTTAACTGGGAACGAATCTGTTGCTAGAGGGATTTACGAGGCAGGAGTAGATGTCGTATGTGCATATCCTTCTATTTTGAAGACGAGCTTATTTGCATCGATAAAGGATTTTAAAAGTGACCTAGAAGTAGAGATGTCTATAAGTGAAAATGTAAATATAGAGCAGGCTATAAGAATTTCTAATACTGGAAAGAAAACTCTGACATTCTGTAGCACGATGGATTCTAATTTATTAAATATAGGCACAAAAACTGAGGGCGGATTAGTAGTTGTATTAACTGATGATTCAGGGATGGTTTCAAAGGAGGGTATAAACGACAATAGAGAAAAAGCAAAATCATCTAATCTACTAGTTATGGAGCCGGGCTCTAGTAGGGACACAAAAAATATGCTTATAAAAGCATTTGAAATTAGCAAAACCTATAAAATGCCTGTCCTTTTTAGAATTACAGCTAGAGTTGGGTGTTCTTCAGGTATAGTTGTGTGTGAGGATCCAAAGGCTTCCAATGTTCAGCAGATGGAAATGAGCATAAAGGATAAGATAGAAGCTTGTAGAAATATTTCAGAGGCTGATGATTTAAATAAAATTGAGCATAATAGCGACAAAGTAGGATTTATCTGTTCGGGAATATGCACTTTCTACACAAAAGAAGTGCTTGCCGAGACAGTTTCTTATTTAGACTTAAAGGTAGTAAATCCTATACCAGAGGAAAAGGTGATAGAGTTTGCTACTAGTGTAGATAAATTATATGTTGTAGAGGAAAATAATCCTTATATAGAAAATCACTTAAGGGAATGGGATATTGAGTGTATAGGAAAAGATTTATTTGATGAAGAGGGAGAATTTTCTGCTAGCGTAGTAAGAAAATCAATTTTTGGAAAACACTTAAATCATGTTAAATCAGAGAAGGAATTAGTTATTTCTGAGGAGCCTTTTGTGGATTTAGAGTATATATTGAGTTTATATAATATTTAATATTGAAGAGAGTGTTGTAGAATAGGATTTCCTCTATTTTTCAACACTCTTTTTATTTAAAATATTTTGTGATAATTTACTTCATTAAATAAGTTCCTCTTTATTATTTTTTATAAAATTTGGCAACTAATTTTCTACTAGTTCCATAAACATCAATCCATACAGCATCATCTGAAACCTTTTTATTATTTTCATACCATCCTTCAAATTCATATCCATCTATTGGATAAGCGTAATAGCTTTGTTGCCATTCACCAGTTTTTTTAGTTCATGTTCTTTCATTTTACCTTTCCACCTTTTTATAATTATTTGTTTTAAAAGTATTTATAAATAATCTTTCTTATATTTTAATATTATTTTATAGTATGTGTATAATTTTTTATCTAAATTAAAAAGGAAGTATATACAAAATAGATTTTACTCTATTTTGTATTACTTCCTTTATACGCTTGCTTTATTTTTAACTTTTTATAATTAAGCTTGTCCTATAGAACCGAATAATTCCATTTTTTCTTTAACACAAACTTTTATAGCTTCAAATCCTGGAGCTAATAATTTACGAGGGTCATATCCTTTACCTTGTTGGTCTTTTCCTTCTTCGATGTATTTTCTAGTTGCATCAGCGAATACTAATTGGCATTCAGTGTTAACATTTATTTTAGCAACACCTAGAGATATAGCTTCTTTTATCATTTCATCAGGTATACCACTACCACCGTGTAATACTAATGGCATATCTCCTGTAGCTTCATTTATTTTTCCTAAAACTTCAAAGTTTAATCCAGCCCAGTTTGCAGGGTATTTACCATGTATATTACCTATACCAGCAGCTAAGAAGTCTATTCCTAAATCAGCTATTTGTTTACATTCAGCTGGATCAGCAACTTCACCGCTTCCTACAACACCGTCTTCTTCTCCACCTATAGCACCAACTTCAGCTTCAACTGATATTCCTTTAGAATGAGCTAATTCAACTATTTCTTTAGTTTTTTCTATATTTTCTTCGATTGGATAATGAGATCCGTCGAACATTACTGAAGAGAATCCAGCAGCTATAGTTTTTTTAGCACCTTCATAAGAACCGTGATCTAAGTGAAGAGCAACTGGAACAGTTATGTTTAATTCTTC
>NZ_JAXEWM010000130.1:0-12748 GCF_034113885.1 Intestinibacter sp. | reverse complement strand
TCGAATATCTGGCTTGGTTTGTTGGTTTTAATTCGTGTGAATTAAAGTTTATATTTAACCTACTGTTTAATTTTCAAAGTTCATTTGCTCGTTTCAGCTTGTTTAGTTTAACAAAGTTTCAAAACCTTGTCAACCATTTTTTTAAGAAGTTCTTTAATAACTTTCTTAAATCTCTGTCCCTCTCTCAAGGACAAGTAATATAATACCACCATAAAATTATATCGTCAATACTTTTTTTATATTTTTTCAATTTTTTTATACATTAAATCTTTACGTATATATAGCTTTAAATACAACATAATAAAAATAATCTATTAATTTAAAGAAGGGTGATTCATATGTATGATTTCGAAAGTGTAAAAAACTTATATGAAGATGGCTACAGATGTATATACTATAACTCTGAAGAAAATAATCTATTAGTCTATTTGAAAAACTTTGATAATGAAGATTCTAAGGAAATTCAATTTGAAGATGAAACTCAATTTATGCAATTTAAAGATTATCTAAATACTCTTAGAACAAAATGATACTTTAAATAATGAAAAATAATATACATTTTTCAAAAAACATATATTGTTTTTTATTTTCACATTCTAATAGGGAGTATAAAACTCCCTATTTTGATGTCACTATTTGCTTAATAAGAGCTATAAGCTCATTTCTATCTACTTCTAACTGTTTCTTTTTGTCTTTATAATCTTGAATGTTAACAACTTTTGCTTTAGTTTTTTTCATAAAATTCACTTCCCAAATATAAATTATTAACTTATTTATAGATATTCTATATTAGACTATAATTTCCTTCATTTTTTAAAACAATTTTCTAACAAATTATCTAAAAAAGTCTATTTTTTTTAATTCAGTAACAAAAGAAATCAAAAACACTTCAAAAATACTTACATAAAATATTTTTTTAATCTGTTTTTCATTCAAAATATAAATCGATAATTTAACCCTATTTTTTATTTTTAATGTATTCTATAGCTTTATCTAATTGCTTGTCTTTATCTTTTTCTTCTATATCGGGCTTAATACCTTGTTTGTTTATATAATCTCCATTTGGAGTATAATATTGAGCTGTAGTTAATTTATATCCTGTTCCATCCTTGAATTCTTTTACACTTTGGACAAGACCTTTACCATAGCTAGTTGTGCCGAGAGCTATTCCTGCCTTATTATCTACTATAGCTGCTGTTAAAATTTCTGAAGCTGAAGCACTATTTTCGTTTATTAATACTACTATAGGCAAATCAATTTTATCTGCATCAGATTTATAATATTGAGTATCACCCTTGTTATCTTTAGTATATACGATTGTACCTTCTCCTAGTAAATAGTCTGCTATATCTACACATACATCTAATAATCCACCTGGATTATCTCTAAGATCTATTATTAGTGATTTTACATTTTTCTTTTGTAAAGAGCTTACATGCTCTTTAAATTCATTATATGTATTCTTGTCAAATGAAGTTATTTGTACATACCCTATATTATCTTCTTTTACTTCACTTTTAACACTTTCAACTATTATCTCTTCTCTCTTAACTGTCACATCAAATGTTTTATCGCCTCTTTGAATAGTTAAAACTACTGATGTGCCTGCCTTTCCTTTTATTTTACTAGATGCCTTAGTAGATTCTGATGCTTTTACTGCTTCTCCATCTACTTTTAAAATAATATCTCCTGCTTTTAAGCCACTTTTTTCTGCTGGATAATTTTTTATTACAGATTGAACGACTATATTATCTTTATCATTACCAGTCATATAAATTCCTATACCTGTAAAAGAGCCTTGTGTTTGTTCTTTTAATAGAGCAAATTCTTCTTCTGTATAATATTCTGAATAAGGATCCTCCAATGCTTGTACTAGTCCTTTTTCAGCTCCTAATATTAATTTATCTTCATCTACATCTTGGTAATAATCACTTTCTATAATTTTTTCTAGAGCCATTATTTTTTCAAATTTTTCATATAAATTTCTAGATATAAATACTCCATCTAATAGAAAAATTTGAACTAAATTTGTACAAATTACTGTTACAATAACTATAATTATAGCTCCTATAAACAACTTCTTCTTTGACATATATTCTACCTCTCCTTTTAAATAAACTATTACTATTATATGATATTTTACCCTTTTTATTACTATTTACTAAATTTGTTGATTTAAACTAACAAATTATATTAAAATTTATAGTAAGGATATTAATTATATCTTCAATATTATACCATATATATAAAGGGGTAGATTTTATGAAAAAAGAATTTAGAAAAAAAGTAATTGCAGCAAGAATGGCAAAAGATAAAGAATTTATTGAAAAAAACTCAGATATAATCACAGAAAAATTACTTCAAATGGACTGTGTAAAAAATGCTCAAAATATTATGCTTTATTTAGATTTTAAAAATGAAGTTGCTACTGACCATTTAATCAATAAATTAATATCTCTTAGAAAAACGGTAACATCTCCTATAACTATTGTAGAAGATAGACTTTTAATACCTGCTCAAATAACTGATTTAGAAACAGGTATCAAAATAGGAGCCTACAACATAAGAGAGCCAAAGCCTGATGCTCCTACTCTAGATGTTAAAGACTTAGATTTAGTTATAGTTCCTGCATCTGCTTATAGTGAAGATTGTTATAGATTAGGATATGGCGGCGGATACTACGATAGATTTATAGAAAAATTAAGAGATGACGCTGTTACTGTAGGTATAGCTTTTGATCTACAAATTTTCCCTGAAGTACCTAAAGAAGATCACGATGCTCAACTTGATTACATAGTAACTGAAACTAGAATATTAACACCTAATAAAAAATAGACTACTATAAAAGAGAATGATACTATATCTAAATATATTCATTCTCTTTTTGTTTTTATATACTTTTAAACCTTATTTATTTTTATTATCGTCTATGTATTCCTTATCAAGCTCAACTTTATCCGGCAAAGATTTGATATTTGTTTCTAAAACTACAAAAGGATATGCATTTTCTTTCTCCTTGTATATAATCTCTACCTTCATAACCTGTTTACCCTCTCTATTTTCGATACTAATTTTATTTACATCTATTCCATAATCATTATTTTGTCCTCTAGTTACTACAACATAAACTTTATCATCTATCATAATAGTTAAAGCTCTCTCTTGGTCTATGTAATCATCCATCATATCTAATATTTTATCGGGAATCGAATCCCTTTGCACTAACACGTAATCTACAGGCTTTATATCTTCTACAAACATCTTGGGCAAAACTATAAATCCGGCTAATACAAATATAATTAAAAAAATGCCGTAAATCATACCCTTCATATTAAATTTTACATTCAACTGCAACACCTCCATATATTTAAATATATGAGTGTTAATTTTTGCCTATTCTAAATTTTAAATAAAAAAAACTGATTATACATAAATCTATATCTTTTTATACTATAATCAGCTTTGATTTTATTACTATTTATTTTTAATTTATAATTATTGTTTAGCTTTAATAGCTTCTTTTACTTTATTAATAATATTCTCTACAGTTAAACCATATTCCTCCATCAATTGTTTTGGTTTTCCAGATTGTCCAAAAACATCATTTATACCTATTTTTTTAACTAAAACCGGATAATTCTCTGATACAATCTCACTTACTGCACTACCTAATCCACCAACTACATTGTGCTCCTCCACTGTTACGATTGCACCCGTTCTTTTAGCAGATTCTATAATTAATTCCTCATCTATAGGCTTTATTGTAGACATATTTATTACTCTGACGTTTATTCCTTCTGATTTCAACAGCTTACTCGCGTTAATAGCTTCATTTACCATAATTCCGCAAGCTATTATAGTTGCATCTGCACCTTCTCTGAGAATTACACCTTTTCCTAGTTCAAAATCATAATCCTCCCCAAATACTTGAGGTACTGCACTTCTTCCTAATCTAACATATACTGGTCCTTTGTGGTTGACTATTTCAAATATCATCTTTTCTGTTTCAACAGCGTCACATGGAACTAGTACAGTCATGTTAGGTACTGCTCTCATTATCGCTATATCCTCTACGCTTTGATGTGATGCACCATCTTCACCGACACTTATACCTGCATGTGTTGCACATATTTTCACATTTAAATTCGGATAGCAGACAGAATTCCTTATTATCTCAAAGCCTCTACCTGTAGCAAACATCGCAAATGTACTCGCAAAAGGTATTTTTCCAGCTGTAGCCATACCACAAGCAGTTCCAATTAAATTTTGTTCTGCTATACCCATATTAAAAAATCTTGTTGGAAACGTTTTTGCAAACTCGCTTGTTTTTGTAGATTTAGACAAGTCAGCATCCAAAACCACAATATCCTCTCTTAAATCGCCTAATTTAACTAAAGCCTTTCCATAAGCATCTCTCGTTGCTATATTACTCACGGCAAGCACCTCCCAAATCTAATAAAGCTTGTTGTAAATCTGAATCACTTGGAGCACTTCCATGCCACTTAGCTTCATTTTCCATAAAAGAAATTCCTTTACCCTTTATAGTTTTAGCAATTATCATAGTTGGTTTACCTACTGTAGCTTTTGCTATATCTAAGGCTGCAAATATTTGATCGTAATCATGACCATCTATTGTTATTACATTCCATCCAAAAGCTTTAAACTTTCCTTCTATTGGATTTACATTCATAACCTGTTCTATATTTCCATCTATTTGAAGGCCGTTGTAGTCTAAAAATGCAATTAAATTATCAAGCTTATAATGAGATGCACTCATAGCTGCTTCCCATATTATACCTTCTTGTATTTCGCCGTCGCCCAATAATACATATACATTCCATGGTGCACTATCCAGCTTAGAAGCCATAGCCATACCACAAGCCACCGAAAATCCTTGGCCTAAAGACCCTGTAGACATTTCCACTCCTGGAATCTTATTCATATCAGGATGTCCCTGTAGCATGGATCCAAGTTTCCTAAATCCATCTAATTCTTTTCTATTAAAAAAACCTCTTTCTGCCAAAGTCGCATATAAAACTGGTGCGGCATGTCCCTTAGATAAAACAAATCTATCTCTATCTTCCATTTTAGGATTTGTTGGATCGATGTTCATCTCATCAAAATACAACGCTGTTAAAATTTCAACAGCTGATAAAGATCCTCCTGGATGTCCAGATTTTGCGCCATGTATCATAGTCACTATATCTTTTCTGATGATACTTGCAATCTCATTTAATCCCTTATGATCTCTCATGCGATTTACCTCCTAATTTTAAACTGATATAACTATATAATACTATTATAGTACCAATTCCTTCTTATTATATCACTATTAAAATTATTTTTTAATCTTTATGTTTTTATATAGCAAAAAAGACTATTGAAAATATACAATCAATAGTCTTTTAGATATTAAATAAGCCTAAGCTTATTTGAAGGCTATTATCTATTTTTAGCATCATACTCTTATCTAGACAACCTATCTTTTCTCTAAGCCTCTTTTTATCAATCGTTCTAATCTGCTCTAAGAGAATAACAGAATCTTTATTTAATCCATACTCGTTGGCAGCTATTTCAATATGTGTAGGCAATTTAGCTTTGTTGATTTGCGATGTTATTGCCGCCACTATTACAGTAGGGCTGTATTTATTTCCGATATTGTTTTGAATTATCAAAACAGGCCTAACTCCTCCCTGTTCCGAGCCAACTACAGGACTTAAATCAGCATAGTATAAGTCTCCTCGTCTTATCTCAGAGTTGAGATTACTCAACTTTTGCCATGTCTCCTTCAGAATTATTATCCAAAGAAATCTCATCTGTCATTCCTAACTCAGCTAATGAAAGATTAATTTTACCCATTTCTTTATAACCCTTTATCATAGTTTCTTTTAAACTTATTTTTTTCTTTTGAGTTATATAAAATTGAAATGCAGCATTTGCAAAATCCTCTCTATTACTATTTTCCATTTGAATAATTTTATCTACTTCAGATAAAATCCCCTCTGGCAAAGTAAATACAATTTTTTCTTTGTTTTTATTGTTCACAAAACCGCCTCCTAGGAATACTATCTATTCTAATTTTAACAAATAGATGCACGAATGTAAAATTGCATTTCTTACCATTTAACACATATCAATATACAATCTAGTTAATAGTATTCTTTTCATTATTTTTATTTACACTACCCTTCTCTATGTGTTATAAAACAAATTATTTTAATCTGGTTATTAGCTTAATTGTATTAATGAGATTCTTGTAAAATTTTTAGAAGCTATGTTATCTAGATTATTTTTATAAGTATTTAGTTTTTACTCTCAAAATCGGTATATTCTACAATAAATTTTTTCTCGCCTTCATTATCTAGTATTTCCATTTTTACAGGATTTTTAGTCTTTTTATCTATATACAATATTTGCTCGCTGAAATAAATATTCTCTGGTATGTCTATTTCTAAGGCTAATAGATCTCCACTGTAAAAGTTCATTCTGACAGATTCTTTTCGTGCGTAATCTTGTATAAAATCTCCTACAAATAGATATAATTTATTATTACCTACTTTAGGTAGTTCTATAACATCTCCTAAACTTTGATTTTTAATTACAATTTTATTCTCATAGTATTCTATTGTTTTTCCTTTTAGATTTTCTGGTGCTACTATTTCTAGTTTGTAATACGATGGTTTTTTATAGGTGTGATTTATTATGTATTTACTTTCACTTTTGTTGTTAATGGCAGTTATATTTGCTGTACATGTATACGATGTCATATAATTTATTTTCTTTTGAAAATCAGAATATATCTCTTCTTTGGTTTGCTGTTTTACTTTGCTACATCCTATTAAAGACAGTATTATACACATACATAGGATAAATAGTGCTATTGATTTTCGTTTAAACACATATACCACTTCCCTTCTTTTCTTTTATATTAATATTCAGGTTAGTGGTAAATTATTATTTTAATTAGTTCTTTATTTGATTTTATTTTTTAGTCTTCAGTAATTATTAGGCAGTTAGCTACTGCATAGTTCTCGCTATGAGATATACTAACCTTTATTTCTTTAACACTATATTTTATGCAAATATCATTTAAATTATTATATGTATTTACAATTGGCTTTCCTAAATCGTCTCTTAAAATTTCTATATCCTTTAGGTTAAAACCCCTTATCCCTGTGCCTATAGCCTTGCTTATAGCCTCCTTAGCTGCAAAATTGCCAGCTATACTTTCACTTCTAAGGTTATTTGCTTTAAAATATTCTATTTCCTTCTCAGTAAAGTTTCTCTCTAAAAATCTCGGCGTTCTTTCCAGAACTTTTTCTATTCTATCAATCTCTATAATATCTATACCTATTCCAAGTATATTCATAACCAATACCTCTCAAAATTTTAAAAGGAGTTATCTTTTTAGCCCTAAACTATTTTCGATAACTCCTCATATATTCATTATATCCTATAATGTTTCTTTTTTAGCCTCATCATCCCATGAAGCAGCTTCTGTTAATATAGTTGTTTTTTCTTTATTAACAGTGATAAATCCACCAGAAATTTTACCTTCTCTGAATTTACCATCTTTTTTTACTCTTAGTTGTCCTTCAACTAATCCTGCTACAAATGGTATATGATCTTTCAAAATAGCTCTATCACCTTTTGTAGTTCTCATTATTACCATTTCAACTTCATCATTATAAAAGATTTTTTCAGGAGTTACTATTTCTAATGCAAATTGGCTTGCCATAGACTAACACTCCTTCCCTTTCTCAACAGCTTCATCTATAGTTCCAACAAATAAGAACGCAGATTCTGGTAAATCATCGTGTTTACCTTCTAGTATTTCTTTGAATCCCCTTATAGTTTCTTTTATTGGAACATATTTACCTGGAATACCTGTAAATTGTTCTGCAACTGTAAATGATTGAGATAAGAATCTTTGTATTTTTCTAGCACGAGCAACTATTAATTTATCTTCGTCACTAAGTTCATCCATACCAAGTATAGCGATTATATCTTGTAATTCTTTATATCTTTGAAGTATAGATTGCACTCCTCTGGCAACTTCGTAATGTTCTTTACCTACTATATTAGGGTCAAGTATTCTAGAAGTTGATTCAAGTGGATCAACTGCTGGATATATACCTAATGAAGATATAGATCTTGAAAGAACTGTTTTTGCGTCTAAGTGAGTGAATGTTGTAGCTGGTGCTGGGTCAGTTAAGTCGTCGGCAGGTACATATACTGCTTGAACTGATGTTATTGACCCTTGTTTAGTTGATGTTATTCTTTCTTGTAATGCACCCATTTCTGTAGCAAGTGTTGGTTGGTATCCAACAGCAGAAGGCATACGTCCTAAAAGCGCAGAAACTTCTGAACCTGCTTGAGTGAAACGGAATATATTATCTATGAATAATAAAACGTCTTGGTGTTCTTGATCTCTAAAGTATTCAGCCATTGTAAGACCACTTAATGCAACTCTCATTCTTGCTCCAGGTGGTTCATTCATTTGTCCAAATACTAGAGCTGTTTTATTTAAAACTCCAGATTCTTTCATTTCGAAGTATAAGTCATTACCTTCTCTTGTTCTTTCTCCAACACCTGAGAATACTGATATACCACCATGTTGTTTAGCTATATTATTTATAAGCTCTTGTATAAGAACTGTTTTTCCAACTCCGGCACCACCGAATAGACCGATTTTACCACCTTTTAGGTATGGAGTTAATAAGTCAACTACTTTTATACCAGTTTCAAGCATTTCAGCACTATCTGCTATTTCATTGAATTCTGGAGCTGGCTTATGTATTGGTTCTCTAGGAGCGTCTTTTGGTGCAGCTTCACCATCAACTGGTTCACCAAGAACGTTGAATATTCTTCCTAAAGTTTGGTTTCCAACTGGTACAGCTATTGGTTTACCTGTATCAACAGCTTCCATACCTCTTACTAATCCGTCAGTCGCACTCATTGCTATACATCTAACTGTATCATCACCTATATGTTGTGCAACTTCGGCTACTATTTCTTTATCTCCTAACTTTATAACTAACGCGTTTAATAAATTAGGTAGGCTTTGTTCATTATCAAATTTAACATCTAGTACAACCCCTACGATTTGTACTATTTTACCTACGTTGGCCATTTCCTAACCTCCTTATTTTAGAGCTTCAACTCCACCAACAATTTCTGTTATTTCTTGAGTTATTGAAGATTGTCTAGCTCTATTGTAACTTAATTCTAGAGTAGAAAGCATTTCGTCTGCGTTATCACTTGCAGATTTCATCGCATTTCTTCTTGCTGATTGTTCTGATGCAAAAGATTCTATCACACCGTCATATATAATTCCTGATACGTACTTAGGTATTATATAACTTAGGACAGCCTCTGGTGATGGTAAATATTGAACTCTAGCTTTTCTTCCTTCTTCTTTTGATTTTACCTCTGTATCATCTTTTTCAAAAACTAATGGTAAAATTTTTATTAATTTAGGACGTTGTACTAGAGGTGATACGAATTCTGTATAAGAAATGTACACTTCATCTACTTCACCTTTTTTATATAAATCCATTGCAGTATTTGCAATTTCTAATGTTTTTTCGTAATCACAATTTTCTACATTATCTTGAGATACTAATAAATCGTAACCTTTCTTTGAAAAGAATTCTACAGATTTTTTACCTAATGCTATAACTTTTTCTTGTCTTCCATCCATATGAGCAGTTGTAAGCTTGAATATATTTGAGTTATATCCACCAGCTAAACCTCTATCCCCAGCTATTACAATGTAGCATCTGTTTTTTACTTCTCTTTGTTTTAAAAATACGTCTCTAACACCTCTTGTGTTAGTAGCTATATCCTTAACTGTTTCGTACATTGTATTGAAATATGGTCTACTAGCTAGAGCTCTATCCTTAGCTTTTCTCATTTTAGATGAAGCGACTAATTCCATAGCTTTTGTAATTTGTTGCGTACTTTGAACACTGTTTATACGATTTTTAATCTCTTTAATTCCAGCTCCCAATTAGTTCACCTCCTTTTTTAAAAAGGACCCTTATTCAACAACAAATGTCTTTTTAAATTCATTTATTGCTGAACTTAAATCAGTTGTGAAATCCTTATTTGCCATTATTTTTTCACTTAATTGAGGATAATTAGCATCTATAAATTTGAATAATTCAGATTCAAATTTAGATAATGCTTCAACTGGTATATCATCTACAAATCCATTTGTAACAGCAAATATTATCATAACTTGGTCTGTAACTTTAAGAGGTGCATTTTCGCCTTGTTTTAAAACTTCAACGATTCTTTCACCTTGATCAAGTCTTCTCTTTGTATCTGCGTCTAAGTCAGATCCAAATTGAGAGAATGATGCAAGCTCTCTATATTGAGAGTAAGAAAGTTTTAATGTACCAGCAACTTTTTTCATAGCTTTAATTTGGGCATCCCCACCAACTCTTGATACAGATATACCAGGGTCAACTGCTGGTCTTACACCTGAATAGAATAATTCTGGTTGTAAGTAAATTTGTCCATCAGTGATTGATATAACGTTTGTTGGTATGTATGCAGAAACGTCACCTGCTTGAGTTTCTATTATTGGTAAAGCAGTCATTGATCCTCCGCCTAATTCGTCAGATAATTTAGCTGCTCTTTCTAGTAATCTTGAATGTAGATAGAAAACATCCCCTGGATATGCTTCACGTCCTGGTGGTCTTCTAAGTAGTAATGACATTTCTCTGTAAGCAACTGCTTGTTTACTTAAATCGTCATATATTATAAGAACGTGTTTTCCATTATACATAAATTCTTCACCCATTGCAGCTCCTGCATATGGTGCTAAGTATTGAAGTGGTGCAGATTCTGAAGCTGTTGCAGAAACAACTATAGTGTAATCCATTGCTCCACCTTTTTCTAATTTGTTAACTAATTGTGCTACTGTTGAACGTTTTTGTCCTATAGCAACATATATACATATAACATCTTGACCTTTTTGGTTTAAGATTGTGTCTAGAGCTATAGTAGTTTTACCAGTTTGTCTATCGCCTATTATAAGCTCCCTTTGACCTCTACCTATTGGTATCATTGAGTCGATAGCTTTTATACCTGTTTGTAATG
Organism: Intestinibacter sp.; assembly: GCF_034113885.1. Lineage (GTDB taxonomy): Bacteria > Bacillota > Clostridia > Peptostreptococcales > Peptostreptococcaceae > Intestinibacter. The sequence continues at coordinate 1,639 of NZ_JAXEWM010000130.1, read as the reverse complement.
GTTCGTAAACTGATCTTCTTGCCATTATACCAGGTGCTCTAGTTTCAACTGGTCTAGTTTTAGTTGTAGCTATTGGTCCTTTACCATCTATAGGTAAACCAAGTGGACTTACAACTCTACCTATCATAGCTTCACCAACTGGAACTTCAACTATTCTTCCAGTTCTCTTTACTATATCTCCTTCTTTGATTCCACTGTCATCACCGAATATAACGGCACCGACAACATCTTCTTCTAAGTTAAGAGCCATCCCAAATACTTCTCCTGGGAATTCAAGTAATTCACTTGACATAGCATTTTCTAGTCCATAAACTGTAGCTATACCATCCCCAACTTTTAGGACGCTTCCTGTATCTGTTAATTCTATTTTATTATCATAGTTCTTTATTTGTTGTTTAATTATAGAACTGATTTCTTCAGGTCTTAAGTTCATGGGTTCACCGCCCTCCTACGAAATTACTTGAGAAAGTTGATTTTTTAAACCATCTAGACGAGTTTTTATTGTTCCATCTATTTCAGTATTACCAAGTCTTACCAAGACTCCACCTAAGACACTCTTATCAACTTTGTTCTCTAAAGTAACATTTTTATTATATTTTTTAGAAAGCTCACCTTCAAGCTCTTTTATTTTCACATCTGACATAGGAACTGCACTTATTACATATCCTTCTAAGATATTGTTCTTTTCATTTAGCAATTCCTTGTATGTAGTCTCTATTGCTTTTAAAGAATTAATTCTTCCTTTTTCTATTAAAACCTTGAAAAAGTTCTTTAGATCATTGTCTATTTTTCCTGCAAATAATGCATCTACTAATTGAATTTTTTCAGCTTTTGATACTAATGGAGACTTCATAACATTATTTAATTCTTTATTTGTAGTAATTAGAGAAGATACTTCTTTTAGTTCATTATATAGGCGGTCGATTTTATTTTCTTCTTCACCTATTTGAAATAGAGCTTCAGCGTATCTGTTAGCTATTACATCTATCATTTAGCTTCCCCTACCTCTTTTATAAATTTTTCGATTAAATCTTCATGTTTAGATTTATCTATATCTTCTTCTAATACTTTAGATGCTGCTAGTATAGCTATATCTGATATATCATTTCTGATTTCAGCAATAGCTTGTTCTTTTTCTTGAGCAATATCCTTACTTGCTTTAGCTTTTAATGAAACTACTTCAGCTTGTGCATCAGAAATTATTTGGTTAGATTTTTCTTCGGCTCTAGCAGTAGCCTGTCTGATAATCTCTCTACCTTCTTCTTTTGCTATGCTAACTTTTTCTTCATATTCTTTCTTTAAAGCTATACCTTCATTCTTAGCTTTTGCACCTGCTGCTAAATCCTCTTGAATCATATTTTCTCTTTTTTCAATTATATTTAGAACTGGTTTGAATAATATTTTTTTCAATACTAAGAATAGTATAACTGTATTTATAATCTGGAATAATAATTCCCATGATATGATTACTACTGGTTTGAAATCCATAACTATTCCTCCTCTTGACAAACCCTAAAACTTACATTTAGGAGATGACCAAACACCTCCCAATTGTAAATTTGAAAATATTTTTATATAACTTTTTATACCCATGGATTTGCGAATAAAAGGATTATAGATATAACTAGACCATATATAC
>NZ_JAXEWM010000129.1:0-7824 GCF_034113885.1 Intestinibacter sp. | reverse complement strand
ATTTACCATATAATTCTAAGTCATCTTCAGTTAATCCTAATTTTTTAGCTATTTCTCTAATATCTTGAGGTTTAGCTTCTTGAGCTATTTCAATATCTGATTTGAATCCCATAACAAACATCCTCCCACAATTTTGTTTTTTTATTTTTTTAATAAATATTTTTTGTAAATCGAAAAAGTATTATATTTCGACTTGTTTTATTATATTTTTATTATAGTCCATCATATGGCAAAGATATGTTGTTTTAACAACATGGTGTTATTTTTTTAACATGTTTTTTAATGTATTTTGTATATCTTTGAAAAACCCCTGATTTACACGTATAGAATCGTATTTTTGTATATCAGGCTCTAGTCCATACTCGAAAGTATGGTCTCTAGAATTGAAATCAATATATGGATTTAATTTTATCTCATCAAAATTAATTCCAAGAACATTGTACTTATAATTATATTTATAACAAGTAAGTCCATCTTTTTCAAATTGCTCATCGTAGTCTTTTTCAATATATCTCTCTATTCTTAAATAATCTAAATCATTTATTCCTATATTTAAAAGCACTCTCTCAATTTCTTCACTCGTTTTATCTCCACCTACAGCAAGCTTACCCTGTATATTTATATAATATTCATTTTTAAATAATCTATCTATTGTAAAATATCCATTATAACCACTATGTTTAAACTCGTATTTTTTATTGATATTGTAGGTTTTTAAATTATTTTTTACTTGAGATGTATTTATAGTTGTCTCAAATTGCCAATTTCCTTTTATTCTACCACTGTAATTGCTGTCCCATTCAACTATATCTGTATTTTCTCTCGTTATAGGCATTCTATTTATTTCCTTATTTGTAAGTCCATCGGTATTTAAATGAAAATTCAATTCTTGAAAATCTAATTTAATTTTTACAGTATCATCTTCTAAAATATCAAATAAATCAAAATCATCATAGTCTATATTAGGAGCACTATTATTTACAATTGCTTCTAATTTATCTCTTACAGCAATATTACCATCTTCTTTTAAACTTCCATGTTTATCTAATAAAAATATATGATCATCTAATGTAATGACTGTTGAACTCCCTGTGAAAATATCTATTTTATCTGTTTCTATACTCTCATCATCTCCTATAATCTGAGAATAATCAAAATCGCTCATATCAAAATCCACATTATAATAAACGGTATCTGAATCTAATACAAAATCTCTTAATCTAATCTTTATTCCACTGCTTTCACATTCTGCACTAGTATCACTTTGATATTTAGATAATTGACCACTACTAAAAAGCCCTATAAAACCATCCATGCTATGTTTTGCAAAAGCTAAGATGTTCTCATTGCAGAATAAAACTAAACTACAAACAATAAAAATCGACGCTACTGCAGTAAATTTCTTGTATTTTTTCTTATTATTTTTTTTAAAATCAATTTTTGTTTTAGCCTTGTTAAAAATATCTTCTTTTTGAGAATCGTTTAACTCTACCTCTTCGTATTTATCAAAATCTACCTTTGAATCATTTAGTAATTCAAATATATCCTTCATATTCAATCCCTCCGTCCATAACATAAACTATTATTCACTCAAATTTATCCTTTTTAAAAACTACACACTTTTTCTAAGCTTCTTTCTAATCCTAGACAGCTTATTATGTAGATTTGAAGTTTTTAATCCTGTCATTTCCGAAATTTCCTCTAGCTTATATCCCTTTAAATAATAGTCCACCATTATTTTTTTATCTTCAGGATTTAAAAAATCTAAAAGCTGTTCTACCTCCTCTTTCAAATTTTCATGGTATCTTTCATCTACATGATTATTTAAGCTTTTCTTATTAATATCACTATTTTCAAATTCAGTATTATTGTGTGCAAGCTCATTTATAGCCTTTCTTTTATAATCTATAGCCTTGTACTTGCTTATAGCTCCAATCCAATTTTTAAAAGAATTCTTTTTACAATCGTACTTATCTATATTCTCCCAAATAGAAAATAATATATCATTTACACATTCCTCCCTATGGCTCTGAAATTTACCTAAATGATATGTCACTACTGCCAATATAAATGCTGCATACTCATCTATCAATAGCTTTAATCCCTCTTCTTTTCTCTTTTTTATATACTTTATAATCAATCCATCCATAATAGCTACCCCCATTAAATAATTCTCTATTTAATTATTAATACGAATTTATAAATAAAATCCTATCAAATTTGTAAAATTTTTTATTAAAAATGTATAAGATTTATTTTTTTGCCAATACTATAAATGTATTCCTCATAATATTCCCCCAATATTATAAATACATGAAAGAGGGCAATCTAGAATCATCTAGAAAGCCCTCTTTCTATTTTTTAGTAATATATCGCTATAAAAAAGTCTTCATTTGAAGATTATTAAATTAATGTAGACTTTTTTGAAATGCATGACGGAAATTATATTTATCCACAATTTTAAATGTATATAATTTCCTATGCATTATAAAAAAATTAAGATTATTTTATATGGCAATAAAATAATCTTATTGAATTTAAATATAAATAAACTATGTAATTAAATTATAGTATGGAAATATTCGTTTTCACAATCTATTTACAAATATTTAACATTTTTGTAACCTTTATAAATCAAACAAATAATTTCATTTAATCTTCTATAAAATAATTAAAATCATCACATCCAGACTCTGCAAAATCGTATAATACATTTTGCTCAAAGCACATAGCCTCATCAAATTCTATATACTCATTGTAATTTGCAATCAGCAGCTTATTTATATAGTCTCTGTCTCTTTTTGAATAAGTCCCTACATAAAACTTATCCTCCATTACATAATAAACCGCTTTTAAATCATTATTTATAACATAGACTCTTTCTTTTACATGGTCGTTATTAAAATTAAATCTAGTAAAAAACATACCCTCATCCATCTTGCTCTTTAACATAAAAGGATTATCTCTATAAAATCTATTCACGAATTCATCGTATTTTTTTAAATCATAAATATCTACAAACTCATTTTTTGATATTTCATCGAATACTTGAAAATCATAAATAGGCTGTTTATCTGCAACAAATATAGATTTTACCTTATAATCATCATCACGCTTCTCTATATTAAAAGCTATTTTGCAGACATAATATCCATCGTTATCTTCATAAATAGCCTTGCTTATATATTTTCCATCGCCTTTTTCATAAACAGTATTTTTTAAAAGAGTTCCATTGATATTTGTGATATGCATATATGCAGTTTCTTCATTTTCACAAAAATATCTCAAGGCTTCTCTATCCCAAGCTATAAATCGCATAGTCATAAAGTTTATAAACTCAATTTCACTAGTTATCCTTCTGCAAATAACCGGAAACATATCCTCCATAGTCAAATCAGTTTTATAATTTTTAATAATTTCCATATAATATTCTTCGCCTTCTGGAAGTGGCTTTTCATACTCTATATTTTTGCTACCAAAATATTTGACTAAAAACAAAGCTCTATCTTCAGATATAAATACTCTGTCTTCACCTAAGCCTCCCATCAGCCTTTCCTCTTCCATATAAGATTCTTCCTTTGTAGGATTTTCTAATCTGACATAATCACAAAATCCCAACCCTTCACAATCTAATAAAAAATATTCAAATATCTCATTTTCACCGTCACTGTGCTTTATAATAAGACCCATGCTTCCCATCAGTCTAGATCTAGTTATTTTTGCATATTCAAAATCCATATAGTTTATTCCTCTCTTATCTATTATATTTTCCTAATGTATCATTCGAATTATTAATCGTATTTTTAAGTATAATATAAATATCATATACGATTTATGCTATATTTCATAGTCTTAGTATATTATTTACCCAAAATATAATATAATATAAGAAAGCATAAATTAGGGGTGATCTTGATGAAAAATGCAGCAGCCTTTTTTGATATCGACGGAACAATCTACAGAGATTCTCTTATGATTGAGCATTTTAAAAAATTAATTAAATATGAAGTGATTGATGAAAAAGCATGGGTAGACAATACTAGAGATATTTTTAACATTTGGGATAAAAGACAAGGAAATTACGACGATTATCTACTAAATCTATGTGATCTATATGTCGAGTCTTTAATAGGACTAGATAAGTCGGCAATAGATTTTGCAGCAAACCAGGTTATAAAATTAAAAGCCGAAAGAGTTTACACTTATACCCGTTCTAGAATAAAATGGCATCTTAAAAACGGTCATAAGGTTATATTTATATCAGGAAGTCCTGATTTTCTAGTAAAAAAAATGGCAGAAAAATACAACGTTACAGACTATCGTGGTAGTGAATATGTATTTGAAAATGACAAATTTACGGGTAAGGTAATACCTATGTGGGATTCAGAAAGCAAAAACAAGGCGATAGACGATTTAATCGAAAAATACGATGTAGACTTAGAAAAATCATATGCCTATGGAGATACAAATGGAGATATCAACATGCTAAGAAGAGTTGGTAATCCAATTGCTATAAATCCTACTAAAGAGCTTCTACTTCACATTAATCAAGATGAAATTTTATCAAAAACTACTAAAATTATAGTAGAAAGAAAGGATATAATATATTCTCTTGATACAAGCGTAAATCTATATCAAAATGATTTATAGAATTTAATAGAGGAGGTCAATTATGTTTATTAATATGATAGAAATAATTAAAGATTTAAAAGAATTAGAGAGAAAAGTTTACTTAGATTCTCCAGAAATATTTGTTGATTTTGCAGATAAAATTGCCGATAATCAACTAGATGAAATGGTACTTTTCTTTGCAACTAAATACGACTATCTATCAATAGTTCAATTTATTGTAAGTAATAATATTGTAGATTTAAATAGTCCTTCTAAAAACACTCAATTTCCAACTATAAAAGACCATATTTTAGAAGCAGCTATTCAATTCGGTGCAAAGGATATACAAGAATATTTATTAAATTACGATCCTCAAAAGGAAGAAGATTATGCTAATGTAGAAGATAATCTAGAAAGCTTCATAAAAAATGTAAGTGAGAAATTATCTGACTTATACAGTCAATTAGATATGGAGGATGAATCTGAAGATACTGATTCTAAAGCGGATGAAAATGTAGAAACTACAACCGAGGATATTGCAGAAGAAAATACTGAAACAGAAACTAAAATAGATACTGAAGATAATAATAGTATAGTTTCTAGCTACGAACCTAAATTTATTTGTCCTAATTGTAACACTAATATTTTCGAAACAGGATATTCAACTTTAGAAAAGGTAGCTTATAAATACTCAAAGGAAGACAAAGGTGTAAAACCTATATCTAAGGAACAAGTGAATTCTGTAACATGCTGTAAATGTGGCTATACTATAGAACAATTAAATCCTGCATTCTTAGAAAATATATGTACTGTACAAAATTGTAAAAAATGCGGTAAAGATCTCACTTCAACTGGTATAGTTACAAAAGTAAAAACAGAATACGATAATGATTCTAATAGCTTCATAACAGCTAAAAAATCATATCACTGTGCAGAATGCGACAATGAATTAACAGATTATCAAGTTAATTACTTCAAATTATAAAATCATCTAAACTAAAACTGTGATCTAAATATAAAACTTTAGCGTCACAGTTTTTTAATTATGAGGAAAAATAATACCTCCATAGCATAAGTAACTTAAATTACCACTAATGTATTTTCCATAAATTTACACATTTCTTTTTTTATGATAAAATATAATTAAATTTCATACTTTTTAGATAGGGATTATAAATTTAGAAGGAGAACTCAAATGAATATAAGAAATTTAATTGATAAACTAGCACAAAATCACACATTAAAAAAAGAAGAACTGATTTATATTATAGAAAATATAAACGATGAAGATAGAAAATACTTAAGCCAAAAGGCATCATCTCTAAGAGACAAATACTACGGCAATAAAATCTATTTAAGAGGTCTAATCGAGTTTACTAATTACTGCAAAAACGACTGCTACTACTGCGGAATAAGAAAATCAAATAAAAATGCAGATAGATATAGACTCACACTAGATCAAATTTTAGAATGTGCAGATATTGGTCATGCACTAGGATACAGCACTTATGTTTTACAGGGTGGAGAGGATCCATATTTCAATGATGATAGAATAGTCGAAATGGTAAAAGCTATAAAAGCAAAATACCCTAACTGCGCTATTACGTTATCTATAGGTGAAAAAAGCTATGAATCTTATAAAAAATACTACGATGCCGGTGCAGACAGATATTTACTTAGACATGAAACTGCTAATGAAGAGCATTACAGAAAATTACATCCTGAAAATATGAAGCTATCAAATAGAATTCAATGTCTTCGCAATTTAAAAGAAATTGGATATCAAGTAGGTGCTGGATTTATGATCCATTCACCTTATCAAACATCTGAAACATTAGCTGAGGATCTATTATTCTTAAAAGACTTAAATCCTGAGATGGTTGGTATAGGACCTTTTATTCCACACCACGACACTCAATTTAAGGATGAGCCAGCTGGAACTGTTGAAGAAACTACTCTTATGCTTTCATTAATTAGATTGATGCTACCTACTTGCCTACTTCCTTCTACTACAGCTTTAGGAACAATAGATCCAGTAGGACGTGAAAAAGGATTTGATGCTGGTGCCAACGTTGCTATGCCAAATTTATCTCCTACTTCTTCTAGAAAAAAATACGAGCTTTACGATAATAAAATCTGTACTGGTGATGAGGCAGCAGAATGCAGACATTGTATTGAAAATAGAATCAATATAGCTGGATATGTTTTAGATATGTCTCGTGGAGACAATGTTACATGGACTAGAAAATAACAATAAATTTCTTTTTCAATAAATAAAAAACTGAGCATGACCTTTATACAAAGATCATTGCTCAGTTTTTTGGATTTATTATGCTTAATATTTATATATTAACTAAGGGATATCTATTTCGAATTGTTATTGTTATCTTGTTTTGGAAAATTATTTTTATTCAAATAAAGCAGTTGATAAATATCTTTCACCTGTATCTGGTAATAAAACAACTATATTTTTACCTTTATTTTCAGGTCTTTTAGCTAGCTCTGTTGCTGCATGTATTGATGCACCAGCTGATATACCAACTAATAAACCTTCTGTTTTTGCTACTGCTCTTGAAGCATTAAATGCATCTTCGTTTTCAACAGGGAATATTTCATCTACTACATCTAAATCTAATACCTTAGGAACAAATCCTGCACCTATACCTTGGATTTTATGTGGCCCTGGTTTATTTCCTGAAAGTACAGCAGATGTAGCAGGCTCTACTGCAACTATTTTTGCATCAGTATTTTGTGATTTTATGTATTTTCCTATACCTGTAACTGTACCACCAGTTCCTACACCAGCTACGAATATATCTACCTTTCCATCTGTATCTCTCCAGATTTCTGGTCCTGTAGTTTCAAAATGTATCTTAGGGTTAGCTTCGTTTTCAAATTGTTGTGGAATGAATGCATTTCCATATTCTTCTTTTAATGCTTCTGCCTTAGCAATTGCACCCTTCATACCATCTGCACCTGGTGTTAATACTACTTCAGCGCCTAATGCAGCAACTATTCTTCTTCTTTCTATACTCATTGTTTCTGGCATAGTTAGTATTAGATGTAATCCTTTTGTAGCAGTAACAAATGCTAGTCCTATACCAGTATTACCACTAGTAGGCTCGATTATTACTGTGTCTTTATTTATTTTTCCTTCTTTAATAGCAGTTTCTATCATTGCATTTGCAACTCTGTCTTTTACACTTCCAAGGG
>NZ_JAXEWM010000128.1:0-13270 GCF_034113885.1 Intestinibacter sp. | reverse complement strand
TCCTATTCCACCTGTAACATAGATGTCTTCACCCTCATTAACTCTGTCTATCATCTCAGCCTTCGCAAAAATATCCATAGTATGAGTTGCATCGATGTCATCTCCACCGTCTTTTTTTATAGAACAAATAGTATATTCTTTGTTTATTTCTATATTTTCAGGCTTTAGTGTCAAATAGATTCCTTTTGGTGTATCTATGTTGACTGACTCTAATTTTCTTTGAGTAACTAGCATATATGTCGCAGCCTTAGATGCTGCAGCTGCACAAGATCCTGTAGTATATCCTCTTCTGTATTTTTTACCGTCTATATATACATATTCTTCCATAGTGTTACCTACATTGAATATAATATGGCATTAATTATTGCAGCAGCTAGATTGCTACCACCTTTTCTACCTTCTGATACTATGTAAGGTATTTCTGTTTGTTCTAGTGTATATTTTGATTCAGCAGCACCGACAAATCCAACTGGAACACCTACAACTGCATCTACACTACATCCAGCATTAAACATTTCTATAACCTTGTATAAAGCTGTTGGCGCATTTCCAAGAACGAATATTTTTCTGCCTTCATCCTTCATAGCTAATTCAACGGCTGCCATAGAACGAGTTATTCCTTTTTCTTTAGCTAGTTCTTTTGTTCTTTCGTCTGCAACTAAACATTTATATTCACAGCCTAATGCGTTTAATTTAGTTTTATTGATTCCACTTAAAGCCATGTTAGTATCTGTGTATATTGTGCATTTATTTTTTAATGCATCTATTATTTTATCCACAGCAGTTTCTGATATTTTTAATATGTCTAAGTATTCAAAATCTGCACTTGTGTGGATACATCTTTTGATTATTTTTTCTTCTATTTCATTTTTAAATTTGTACCCTGGTCTAATATCGTCTATTATTCCTTGAATTATTTCAAAACTTCTAGTTTCTATCATTTTTGGGTCTTTAATATATTCCATTCTACTTCCTCCCTAATTTTTCCATCGATAATATCTGATGTGTATATTTTTTTGTAGTATTTTGATATTTCAATTTCTCTCAAATATTGAATTACTCTCTTGTCGTCCATTTCCTTATCCATCAAAATTCCAATAACTGTTCCGCTATGAGCAATATTTACCCCATAGCATCCAAATTTATCGGAAATCTCTATAATTTCTTTAAGAAATGGCTTTTTATGTATATTTTCATTTGCCAAACTACTGTATGTACAAGCCTTTCCAACTAAACTCAAATCATTTTTATCCAGACCTTCATCTAATAATGAGAAAGATTTTTTTATGATTTCTTTGTTTTGCATCTTATACATTCTGTAATTTGGAGTCATTCTAATCGACTTTGTATCTAAAATATCATCTGGCTCCAATATAACTACTTTTGCATTACTAATACCACCCATATATTTTTTTATATCTGCCGTAAGCGGATTAAATATGCTGTGTCTATTCAACAATAATGAATCCGTAGCTTCTATTTTTACTGCTAATTTTGAAATTTCTTCACCAGTCAAGGTCTTACCCAACATAGATAATGTAGCATTTATAGTAGCTCCGATATCAGCAGTAGAACTCGCCATTCCCTTTCCTATAGGTATTTGGCTGTTTATATTTAGTGATATTTTTTTGCTTTCATCCACAGGTATATTAAATTTTTCAAATACAAGCTCCATAGCTCGTCTCGATTTTTTAGGTCCTGTGTGTATAACTTCCTTACCTTCTTCTAAAGTTGCCACTGAAAATAAATTGATCGCATATGATGATAAATACTCTTCATTATCTAAAACTCCCTGTACAAACTCACCACAAGACGCTGGACATACTCCGTAAAATTTCATACGATTATCCCAATGTTTTTTTCAACGCTTCTATCAAAGCTTTATTGTCCTCGTGACTTTTTATAGCCACTCTGAAGTAACCCTTATCAAGTCCAATAAAATTTGAAGCATCTCTTATAAGTATGTTGTACTTTTCGAAAAGCTCTAGCTTCAGTGAATTTGACTCACCATCTTCTAATTTCATAAGAACAAAATTTGTATCTGTATCGTAAACTTTTAATTTCGGTATGTTTCTCAACTCTTGTAACATGAATTTTCTTTCATTGACATAATATTCCTTGCTACTAGATATATAGTCCTTATCCTTGAATAAGTAATTAGATAAATTTTCTGCAAAAGAATTTATAGTCCAAGGCTCTTTATATTCATATATATTTTTTATAATTTGCTTGTTGCTAGTAACACCATATCCTAATCTAAGGCCTGGCATTCCAAAGAACTTAGTCACAGCCTTTAAGATAAATAAATTCTCTGTTTGATTTATTCTACCTATTAAGCTATATTTTTCCTCTTCTCCTACAAACTCCATAAAAGTTTCATCCACAATTAAAAGCTTATCGTTTTCGATCATCAAATCTAATAATTCATTTAAATTCTTGACCTTTCCATTTGGATTGTTTGGATTACATACAAATAAACTATCAAACCTGTCCATATTATTTTGTATCTCATCTAAATCAATGCTAAAATTATTTTCTTCCTTTAAATGAAAGTCTATTACTTCTAAATTATTTAATTTAGCCCCTCTACCGTATTCAGAAAAAGTAGGGTTTAATATCGCAATTCTCTTTTTTATACTCTTCATAAGTAGATATATAATCTCTGTAGCTCCATTACCTGGAATTATCAGTTCGCTATCTACATTTATATATTCAGAAATGTTATTTCTCAAATTAGTATAATTTATATCTGGATAACTTCTACTTTTTTCTAACCCTTCCAAAACATATTTTCCTAAATTGGAAATTATATGTGGATTTACATTTGAACTAAAATCGATTATGTCCTTTTCATCTTTTCCAAACTGCTTAGCCATATTGTCGACATTAGCTCCATGACCTAAATCCTTCATACGAATCCTCCTCATAACAAGTAATTACATAATAATCATATATATTAATATGTAAAATAATGTAAATACTAACATAGATGTCAAAGATGTAGCATATAGAATTTTATTTGTTCTAGCTATATCCTCTACTTCTATTTCTCTAGTTTTATCTCCAATAGTTGGCTTGTAAACTACCTCTCCAAAATAAACATTTGTGCCACCTAATTGGATTCCAAGTGCTCCTGCTACTGCACCTTCTGAAAAAGCACAGTTAGGACTTTTGTGATTTTTTCTATCTCTAATAGCTATTTTAAAGCAATTTTTATAGTCATTCCCTAAGAAAAAGTTGCCTATAGTAAATAAAATAACTGATATTCTTGAAGGAATATAATTTGCTATATCGTCTATTTTTGCTGAAGCAAAGCCTATATGAAGATATTTTTCATTTTTATATCCTACAGTTGAATCCAATGTATTAATCGCTTTGTATGCCATAGCAAGTGGTGCCCCACCTATAAAAGCATAAAATAATGGTGCGATTAATCCATCTACAGTATTTTCTGCAACTGTTTCTACTGTTGCCCTTATTATTTCTTTTTCATCTAAATTAGCTGTATCTCTCCCTACTATGTAAGATAGTTGGGTTCTAGATTTTTGAAGATCTCCTGTTTTTAGAACCTCATAAATCTTTTTAGCTTCATCCTTTAAGCATTTAGTAGCCAAAGTCGTATAAATCACAATCGAATTTATTATAACATAAACTACTGTATTAAATCTTGCCAACCTCATAACTAAATAGGTTACTGCAAAAGTTGTTCCAACAGTTACGAACCACAAGAAAAACCCACCTATCTTTAAACCTTTATCTGTCTTTGCTGTTTTTCTTACGGAATTTTCTACAACCTTTATTAATTTTCCTATATATTTAACTGGATGAGGAAATGAATAAGGGTCTCCTATAATTAAATCTGTAATGTATCCTATATATAATGATAAAATATTCATCTTATTTATTTCCCTTTTCTAAAAAGTTTGCTATACAATCTAAATTATTGTAAAAATGTGTATGTAAATAAGTCGCTAGGGTATTTCCACTACTATACCCACCATCCCATGTGTCAATGACTACTCCGTTTCTTTCCTTTGTCATTTCATAGGCACAAGTCTCTTCGCTTTCAAATACTGAGTGGTGGAACTCATGACCTTTTATAATTTGTCCTTTTTTCGCTAAGATTGTATCTACCTTTGCTTTTCCATTACAGTAGCCAAATCTCTTTAATGAAGATGTCATGATACTTGTTCCTTTAAATATTCCAACCATATCAAATAATTCTTTGTTTTGATCCTCTAGCTTTTCGCCTAAATACATCAATCCTCCACATTCTGCATATATCGGAATATTATTTTTGTGAGCTTCTAGTATAGACTCTTTCATAGATTTGTTATCGTGAAGTTCCTTTGCAAATATTTCAGGGAAGCCTCCTCCTATATAGATATAATCTGCATCAGGCACTTCTTTGTCCTCCATTGGACTGAAGTATTTAATTTCTAATCCTAGCTTTTCTAGTAGCTCTATATTTTCTCTATAATAGAAATTAAATGCTTTATCAAAGGCAACTGCTATAGATTTATTTTCTACTTTATGCTGAGCTACAAATTTATCTAAATCAAAATCGCTTTCTATTTCTTCTGTTTCTGATAATTCTATTATTCTGTCTACATCTATGTATTTTTCTATTTCATCTGCAAGATTATCAAATTTTTGTTTTAAAGAATCCATTTCTACACTTGGGATTAGTCCTAAATGTCTAGATTCTAGCGAGAAGCTTTTGTTTGGTGGGAAATATCCCAAAACTTCTATTCCTGTATATTTTTCAATGGCGCTTTTTAATGTTTTGTAATGGCTCTCGCTTTTTACATTATTTGTTATAATACCTTTTATATTTACATTTTCGTCTAACAACTTATACCCTAGCACCATAGCTGCTGCAGAAGCCGCCATTGCTTTTGCATTTATAACTAATATAACCGGTGCCTTTAATATCTTTGATGTATAAGAGCTTGTACAATCATCTAAATCTATTCCGTATCCATCATATAATCCCATTACTCCTTCTACAACAGATATATCTGCATCCTTAGAAGCTTCCTTTACTATATACTTGATTTTTTCGTCCTCAAGCATATATGAATCTAAGTTTCTAGAATATCTTCCTGTTATAAAAGTATGATAAGAAGGATCTATATAGTCAGGACCTACCTTAAAAGGCTGAACCTTTAAATTTCTCTTTGTAAGTGCCTGCATTATCCCCAATGAAATAGTAGTTTTTCCGACACCACTATTTGTTCCTGCAATTAAAATTTTTTTCATTTTTACCACCTATTATTTTTATTTACTTTCTTCGTTTTCAGACATAATTTCGTATATTTTTTCTATATCTAAGTGTTCTCTCAAGAAATCTGCCAATCTATCGTATTCTTTATCTTTAAATTCTTTAAAAGATTTGACCTTACTTTCTACTCTATCTAAACCTTTCATCTCTCTTATATTATTTAGAATTGTTCTTGTAAAATCTATGTCGTCAAATATTCCATGGAGATAAGTTCCAAAAACATTACATTCAGAATTTACGCTTCCTTCTGTGTAATTTACTTCTTCTCCTAATTTTTCCACTATTGTACATAGATTTTTAATACCGTCGCCTCTATCGGTAATTCCCATATGTATCTCATAACCTTTAACTCTTTTGCCTTCTAAGTTAGCAAAATATCCTGTAAGATTTTTATCTATAATAGCATCTACTTGAGTTGTAGTCTTCTCAAGCTCAAAAGTAGTTTCTGTATCTAGAAGTCCTATTCCATCTACCTCTTCTAAATCACTTTCTACATGATATGGATCTTTTAGCTTCTTACCTAGCATTTGATATCCACCACAAATACCTACAACTAGTTTTCCTCTTCTATGTAGCTCTTTTATTTGTTCTTCAAGTCCATTTCTTCTTAAGAACATCAAATCGTCTACTGTACTCTTAGTTCCTGGAATAATAACTATATCTGGATTGCCTAGAGATCCGCCATAATCGACATATCTAATGCTTACATCCTCTTGTGTTTCGAATATATTGAAATCAGTAAAATTAGACATATGTGGAGTTCTAACTATTTCTATATGTATGTCATTTACTCCCATTTGCTTCTTAAATCTTGTAGTAACGCTATCTTCATCCTCAATTTTTATATCAGTATAAGGCACAACTCCTAGAACTGGAACCTTTATTATGTCCTCTAGCATCTTTACACCAGAATCTAAAAGCTCTTTTCTTCCTCTAAATTTATTTATTATTACACCTTTTACTCTCTTTCTATCCTCTTCCTTAAGCAAAGCCATAGTTCCTACAATAGATGCAAATACTCCGCCTCTGTCTATATCGCCAATTAAAACTACTGGTGCATCTGCTATTTGAGCCATTCCCATATTAGAAATATCTCTTTCCATTAGGTTTATTTCGGCTGCACTTCCTGCACCCTCCATAACTACGACATCATATTTATCTTCAAATTCTTTAAATATATCTCCTAATACATCCATTAGCTGTAATTTATATTTAAAGTATTCTGGAGAATCCATATCGCCTACTACTTTACCCCTTACAATAACTTGGCTTTTATTGTTTCCTGATGGTTTAAGTAGTATAGGATTCATATCTGCTATAGGCTCTAGTCCACATGCTTCTGCTTGTGATACTTGTGCTCTTCCCATTTCTAGGCCTTCCTTTGTTATAAAGGAATTAAGAGCCATATTTTGAGATTTAAAAGGAATGACATTATATCCGTCTTGCTTAAGTATTCTACATAATCCAGTAACTATTATACTTTTTCCAACGTTTGATGCTGTCCCTTGAAACATTATTTTCTTACTCATCATCTTATCCCCTTTTCTGAATGCTATTATATTTTTACTCAAATTATTATCTACTTTATTTATAATGTAAAAAATTGTAAGCAAAAAATCCTAGCAAAAAGGCTAGGATTTTTCGTATTTATCAAACAAAATCTTCACCCCGAGATTTTAACTCTCATTAATCAATTTACCTAGGTATCCTGACTTGACTTCATCCTACTCCTATACCTTCCCATTTTTTCAAACAGTGGTTTTTATAGTTTCGTCCGTTTCACAGTAGCGGGGGCTGTAAGGCTTTTACCTTTTCCCTAAAATAAATCAATCTAATATTCTATTTTAAAAAACTCGTATCGTTTAACTTATCGATCACTGCAAATCCATTATCTACTTCTACAATACTCACAGAAGCATTTTCAATTTTGAAATTCCAGTGATATTCAAATGTATCTGATATCAAACAAGTTAAAATATTTCTTATAGTTCCTGCATGAGAACATATTAATATTGTACTATTATTTTGAGCATCTTCCAATATTAATTTTATCTCTTTAGATACTCTTTCATAACATTCAATTAAACTTTCGCCGTTTGGATATTTATATTCATATCCTTCATTTATCATTTTATTAAATTCATCAGGGTAGTTTTTTTGTATCTCTTTGAAGTCCTTTCCTTCGAAATCTCCAAAATTGATTTCCTTCAAGGCTTCACTTTCTTGTATATCTATTTTATTTATTTCAGCTAAATACTTAACTGTATCTTTTGTCCTACTTGATGTAGTCGTATAAATTTCGTCTATTTTTTCACTTTTTAAATAGTCTGTAAGTTTTTCTATTTGTATTTTTCCTTCTTCACTTACCCTACTATCTATATGTCCAGATAATTTCGCAAGCTCATTATCATCAGTAACTGCATGACGTACTAAAATTAATTTTTTCATATTCATGTCTCCCTACAATATTAAATCACTGATATTAGTAGATAAATATATATTAAATAAAATACTTCTCCAAGCTCTATTGTACATCCTAAAATATCACCTGTTATACCATCGATTTTTTTATATACATGATTTTTAAATAACAGTGCAAATACTATTATGAACAAAATTGAACTTAAAGCTACCATAATTATTGTATTTCGTTGTAAAAAAATTAATTTTGCAAACACTATAATTAACGCAGATGAATACATTACAGAAATTATAATCATATTCATAGTACCTTTTCCTATAAATAGATTTCCCATGCCCTTCGCTCTCGGAGTTACTGTCTTGTATGTCATAATCACAGCTCCAATTCTAGCTACAACTGGCATAAATATAACTATCCATAATAGATTATTTTGTATTAAGCAATTGATAAAGCCTATTTTTAATAAAATTAAAAACATTATAGCAAGAAGAGAATTTGTTCCTAATCTAGAATCCTTCATTATCTCTAAAATTCTTTCCTTATCTCTATTGCTGTATAGAGCATCAAATGTATCACCTAATCCATCTATATGAAGTCCTCCTGTTGTTAAAACCTCTATAAGTGTAATTACTATAGCACTTACAAATGGATCAAATATAGCTAATGAAAGCCAACCAAAAACATATGTTATTAAGCCTATAACAAAGCCTACTAATGGAAAATATACTATTGATTTATGAAATTCTTCGTCAAATCCAGTTTCTATTCTTATAGGTATTCTAGTCAAAAATTGTAATATCGAAATAAATCTGTTCATATCCTTACCCCTTTATCTTTGTAGGAATTCCACAAACTGTGAAATAAACTTCATCGCTTAATTTTCCAAGCATTTGATTTATTCTTCCTACAAAATCGCAGTAAACTCTACCTAATTTATAGCTAGGAACTACGCCTAAGCCGATTTCATTAGTAACCATGACAAAGTATAAATCAGTCTTCTTAACTTCCTCTATTAACTTTCTCACTTGATCCTTTATGTATTCTTCCAGCTCATTTATCTCTTGTTCTGTAGCATTATCTATGTCTATACCATCTACAAACATTAAATTATTTACTAATAATGTTATACAATCTAGTATTACTGTACTGTGTTTTTGGCTTATTTCATCGATTATAGTATATATGTCTTTGTATATTTCATATGTTTGCCATTCTTGAGGTCTACTCTCTTGATGCTTTCTAACTCTTTCCTTCATTTCGTCGTCAAAGGCTACTGATGTTGCAATATAAGCAGTACTATTATTTCTCGCCTTGCACAAAGATTCTGCAAAACCGCTTTTTCCTGATCTAGCACCACCTGTGACTAAAATAATTTTGCTCATATTTTTCTCCTTAATTATTGTCTACATTCCCATATCAACTTCGTCAAAAGTTAGCATATTTTTATAAACAAAGTTTGAAGCTTCTATCATATTGAATGCTAAAGCAGCACCACTACCTTCACCAAGTCTCATATCCATATTTAAGAATGGATCTAATCCTAATAAATCTAAAGCTTTTTTAGCCCCTGGTTCTGCTGATAGGTGAGATGCTATCATATATTCTTTACATCTTGGATTTATATTGTAGGCTATTAAAGCAGCTGCATAAGATATATATCCATCTAAAACAACAGGCACTCTATTTGCACTACATCCTAATATAACACCAGCCATAGCACCTATTTCAAATCCTCCGACCTTTTGTAATATATCTATTCCATCAGTAGGATTTGGTTGATTTATTTCAATTGATTTTCTTATTACTTCAGCCTTATGAGCTATTAATTCTGTTTTAAGACCAGCTCCCATACCTGTTATTTCTTGAGGATCACATCCAGCGATTACAGATATTATAGCTGTAGATGGAGTAGTATTTGCTATACCCATTTCTCCTATACCGATTACTTTGTAATCATCTTGTATGTATTTTTCACAAGTTTCTATTCCTATTTCAATTGATCTTATAGCTTCTTGTCTTGTCATTGCAGGACCTTTAGCCATATTAGAAGTACTCTTTCTTATTTTACAATCGATTACTCCTTCAATCGGTTCATCGCTATTGATACCGACATCTACTAATTGAACATCAGCACCTACGAATTTAGAAATTGTTCCTACACCATTTATTCTTTTTGGGAAATTTTTAGATTGTAGTATTGTTATATTTTGTGGGTGAGGTGCTACACCTTCTTCGTATACCCCGTGATCACAAGCAAAAGATAATATTATCTTTTTTGTAGTATCAAAATATTTACTTCCATATATACCTGCTAATTGTATACTTATGTCTTCTAATTTTCCTAAGCTTCCTTCAGGCTTTATTAATCTGTCTTGTCTAGCCTTTGCTTGTTCCATAAAACGAGCATCTAAAGGATATATATTTTTACATATACTTTCAATTAAACTCATCGTTTGTATTCCTCCTAACTTTAAAAAACATCTATTATAGATTATATAAGTTAATTTAGCAACTTTCTACTAATTTAGGTAGAATTTTGTAATTTAAGTTATTTTTTTGTCATGCCAATATTATTTTATAAATTATGACTAGCCTTTAATGCTTCATAGTTACATTTTATAGTGTATTCTATATCTTCATCTGTATGAGCATAAGATAAGAACATAGCTTCATATTGACTTGGAGCAATTAATATTCCTCTGTCTAACATTTCTTTAAAGTATAAATTGAATTTTTCTATGTCAGATTTAGATGCATCATCGAAGTTCTTAACTGGACCTGATGTAAAGAATAAGCATACTAATGAACCTGCTCTATTTACAGTATAGTTTAATCCTAATTTTTTAAGATTATCCTCTATACCTTCTTGTAGCATCTTACCTTTTCTGTCTAATTCAGTGTATATTTGTGGATTATCTCTTAATTCTTCTAGATTTTTCTTTCCTAAAAACATAGCAAGTGGGTTTCCTGATAATGTACCTGCTTGATATACAGGACCTACTGGAGATACGCATGACATTATTTCCTTTTTAGCTCCGTACGCACCGACTGGCATACCTGCACCTATTATCTTACCAAAGCATACCATATCTGGTTCTATACCAAAATATCCGATAGAACTATTGTAAGCTAGTCTAAATCCAGTTATAACTTCATCAAATATTAAAACAGTCTTGTATTCTGTACAGATATCTCTTAAGAATTGCATAAATTCTTGAGTCCCTGGAACAACACCCATATTTCCTGATACAGTTTCAACTATTACTGCTGCTATATCGTCGCCTTGTTCTTCAAAAACTCTTTTTACATCTTCTATATCATTGTATCTACATACTAAAGTGTTTTTTACGATATCTTGAGGTACCCCTGGACTTGTTGGCACACCAAAAGTTATAGTTCCTGAACCTGATTGAACTAGTAACCCATCAGAATGTCCATGATAGCAACCTTCGAATTTAAGTATTTTATTTCTGTTAGTATATCCTCTAGCTACTCTTAAAGCACTCATAGTAGCTTCTGTTCCTGAGTTTACCATACGCACTTGGTCTATTGCTGGATATGCATCAACTATTATTTTTGCAACTTCTATTTCTATTTCTGTAGCAACTCCGTAGCTTGTTCCTCTTTTTGCCATTTCTTCTAGTCCTTCTGACATAAACTCTGGACTATGTCCTAGCATAAGTGGTCCCCATGAGCAGATATAATCTATGTATTCATTTCCATCTACATCTGTCAATCTATCTCCATGAGCCTTATCTGCAAATATTGGTGTTAATCCTACTGATTTAAATGCTCTAACTGGACTGTTGACCCCACCTGGAATGTATTTTTCTGCCTCTTTGAATAATTGTTCTGATTTAGTATGTTTCATTCTCATAACCTCCATATTTTATATCTCAAATAAATCTTCAATGACTTTTATATATTCTTCTCTTTGACCTTTATTTTTTACTTGTTTTAAATTCATAATAGGCTCTCTAATCACTCTTTTTAATGCAGAACCCACCATTTTGTCGATGATTTTCTTTTCATGTTGATTTAAATCTATTTTTCTAAAAATATAATCTAAAGTATCTTCCTTTATTTCTTTACATTTACAGTTTAGCGATTGTATTGTTGGATCCATAAAAGTTAAATCTAGCCATTCTAAAAATTCATTTATTTTTTCATCTATAATCTTTTCTGCTTTTTGTGCTAGCTCATTTCTTTTTATATCATTTTTATCTTGAATTTCTTTTAAATCATCGATATCGTACAATTCAACATAATCGAGCTCTTTTAGCTTTGTATCTACATCTCTAGGTAGCGCAATATCCATTATATATACCTTCTTGTCTAATTTAGGCATTTCATCGTATTTTATTACTAAATGTGGCGAAGACGTTGCGCTTACTATTATATCTATAGACTCTTCTTCTAATATTTTATATCTATCGCTGTATTTGATTGGAATTATATTGTCAAATTTGTTCTCTATCTCTTTTATTTTTTCAATATTTCTATTAGCTATATAAATATTTTTTACATCTTCCTCTTTTAAGTGATTCAATGTAAGCAAATTCATCTTTCCTAATCCTATGATTAAAACATTTTTTCCCTCTAAGCTTCCTATTTTCTCTTTAAGTAGCTTTACGCCTATATAACTAATTGAAAGAGGCTGTTGTGATATTTTTGTTATTGTTTTTATCTCTTTAGATGTAGTAACTGCATCTCTAAATAACTTGTTGAAAACTTTTTTAGTTGCACCTAATTTCATTGAAAACTCATGAGAATCTCTCACCTGCCCAAGAATTTGGTCCTCTCCTAGTACAATAGAATCTAAACCTGCCGTAACATCAAATAAATGTTTAACTGCATCTAAATTCGTCTTTTTAAATAAATATTTGTCTATGTCTTTAACTCCAAAATATTCGCTATAAAAATTTACTAATTCATCAACTTTTTCTTCTATGTTTTCTGCATGTATATATATTTCACTTCTATTACATGTAGAAAGGATAACTACTTCATTTATATCTCTATCTAGTAGCATATTTATAGCTTCAATTTTTTTAGTATCTGTAAAAGATACTGATTCCCTAACATTTATTGGAGCCAAATTGTGATTTACCCCTACAACTCCTATGTCCATATTATTCCTCCATATCTTAAGATTTCCCTACTCAACACCTTAACCTATAGCAAAATTCATAAACTGTTACTTATTAAAATAATATCGGTACAAACATATACATTTCAACAATACCTCTCAAAATGATTATATCATTTTATAAAAATACTACAAATTTTTTTAATAATTATTTTAATATACTACGCCAAAATAAAGCAAAATTTTATCTTAAATATTGAAATCTAAATAGAAAATGAATGTAAAAAATTCAAATTTTAAAAGAAAAGATATATGAAAATTATTATTAAACAAAAAATAAAAAAAGATTACGTGGCTACGTCCTACTCTCCCAGGCGGTCACCCACCAAGTACCATCGGCGCTAAAGAGCTTAACTTCTGTGTTCGGAATGGGAACAGGTGTATCCTCTTTGCTATAATAACCACATAATCTTTA
>NZ_JAXEWM010000127.1:0-2167 GCF_034113885.1 Intestinibacter sp. | reverse complement strand
TCGTACCAAGATACAACCTTGAACATGTTATCTCCAATCGCCATAGTTGATAATGCATCTATTATAGAAGATCTAGAATCTCCTCTAAAATCAATTGATACAAGTGGTTTATCACAGTATCCTAATATTCCTTTTAATTCGCCGTCTGCAGCTTCTTTTAGTGCAGCATTTACTTCTTCTATTGTAGCACCTTTTTTAAGTGTGCAAACTAAATCTACTAGTGAAACAGTTGGAGTAGGAACTCTTACTGAAAATCCGTTTAATTTACCTTCTAATTGAGGTAAAACCTTCGCTACGGCTTTTGCAGCTCCTGTTGTTGTTGGTATCATAGATTCAGCTGCTGCTCTTGCTCTTCTTAAATCCTTGTGATTTTTGTCTAATAATTGTTGATCGTTTGTATATGCATGTATAGTAGTCATTAATCCTTCTTCTATACCGAATTTTTCGTCTAGTACTTTTGCAAATGGTGCTAAGCAGTTAGTTGTACAAGAAGCATTTGAAATTATATTGTGTTTTTCACTGTCGTATTCTTTTTCATTTACACCCATTACTACTGTAATGTCTTCGTCTTTACCTGGTGCAGTTATTATAACCTTTTTAGCTCCAGCAGCTATGTGTTTAGAAGCGTTTTCCTTGTCTCTAAATTTACCTGTAGATTCAATTACTATATCTACTCCTAATTCACCCCATGGTATTTCTTTTGGATCTGAATATCTAAGAATTTTTACTTCTTTAGAATCTATTAACATAGTTTCTTCGTCTTTAACTTCTACTTCACCTTTGTATATTCCATAGCAAGAATCATATGTAAATAAATGTGCTAATGTTTCTGCATTTGCTCTAGCATTTATAGCAACTATTTGTATATCATCATTTAATCTTTCTTGTGCTATTCTAAGCACATTTCTTCCTATTCTACCGAAACCATTTATTCCTACTTTTATCAAGTTTATATCCCCCATTTCATAAGTTATCTTTACAACACTTATTGTATATCATATATATTATATATGCAACACTTTTTTATGTTTTTTTTGAAAAATAGTGTTGAATATATTGTTAATTTTTAGATTAATAGTATTTTAAACATAAAAAAATGCCATTTTTTCAGATATTCTCTATTATATGGCATTTTTATACTGTATTATTTTGTATGATATTTATGATATACTAATTAATAATTAATATATATTTTATAATATTAGTTGTTTTCTAATCTAACTCTTGCTGCATTTGCATGAGCGTGTAAGCCTTCATCTGTAGCTAATTCGACTGCAACTGGAGCTAGAGATTTTATTGCTTCTTTATTTAATACTTGGTGTGTGCAAGTTTTTATAAATGTACCTACCCAAACTCCACCTGTATATCTAGATGCCTTTAATGTAGGTAATGTATGATTTGTTCCTGATACATAGTCCCCAAATACTTCTGCTGAATAACCACCTATGAATAATGATCCGTAGTTTACAAGGTCGTCTATTATTTCATCGTTGTTTTTGATATTTATTTCTAAATGCTCTGGAGCGTATTCATTTGATAATTCTACCACTTCTTTTAAGTCGTCTACTAAAATTATTTCGCCGTTGTTGTCCCATGATGGCTTAGCTATGTTTTTAGTAGGTAGTACTTCTAGCATTTCTTCTACCTTCTTTTGTACTTCTTTTGCAAATTCTCTATTAGTTGTTAAAAGTATTCCTCTTGCGTTTAAATCGTGTTCACATTGTGCAAGCACATCTGCTGCTATATATGTAGCGTTTGCTGTTTCATCGGCTATTATAAGTACTTCACTTGGTCCTGCGACAAAATCTATACCTACAGTACCGTAGCATTGTCTTTTAGCTTCTGTTACGTATTTATTTCCTGGTCCTACGATTATATCTACTGGTTTTATGCTTTCTGTTCCATATGTAAATGCAGCTATGGCTTGTACGCCTCCAGTTGCGTAGATTTCATCTGCTCCTGCTATATCCATAGCTACTAATGTTTTAGGATTTATTTTTGCAACATCCTTCATAGTTGGAGAGCATGCTACAACTCTTTTAACGCCTGCAACCTTTGCTGGTATTATAAGCATTAGAGCAGTTGAAAATAGAGGGTATCCTCCACCTGGTACATATGCTAGACAAGAATTAACTGGTATATGCTTTTGGCCTAGGATAACGCCTGG